>CBDTVJ010000275.1:0-5873 GCA_965363655.1 uncultured Halieaceae bacterium
CGGTACTGAAAACTTAACTGTCCTTGGCTGCTAGAATCGGCGAATGAATACCCACATAACTTCACCCGCTGTGGCGGATCAGTTATCCATCAGTCATAGATCAATTTGCGACGACTAGATCAGGCCCTGTTCGATGGCCTTGAGAACTGCCCTGGTGCGATCGCGAGCTTGCAATTTGGCTAGGATGAACGACATCTGGTTTCTCACCGTACCTGCCGATTTATGTATTGCCTCGGCAATTTCGTTATTGGAGTAGCCGGCGGCGGCCAATCTGAGCACTTGTACCTCGCTGTTAGTTAAAGGCTCTATGACTTCGGTACTCTGAGCCTGGATAAACGAGCTGTTATCGATAACGTGATTTGTAATTGCCGGCTGAATCCACAACTCACCCGCCACCACTGCATCAATGGCCTTCATCAGGGCGTCCAAGCTGACGTCTTTGCGTAAATAGCCCTTGGCCCCAAGTTTCATGCACTTCAGCACCAAATCGTGTTCATCGAAAGTGGTCAGTATCAAGGTCGGTAAACTGACACCCTGCTCGCTCATCGCGCCGAGCACTTCCAAACCGTTCATATTTGGCATCCGAATATCCAATAGCATGATATCCGGCTGATACTTTTCGATTGCGGCAAGCACCCCGGTCCCGTCTTCCAATTGGGCGACGACGTCGATGTTGCCGCTCAATTCGAGGAGACTGCAAATTCCCATTTTGACCAGGTTTTGGTCGTCGACCAGCAATAACTTTATTGGCATGACTGACTATCACTCATCCGTTCTTGGGTAGTTTGACATTTAACATAAAACCATCTGCTGAATTGTTGAAGTCCAATTCACCATCGATGCTGGCAACTCTCTCCGCCATGCCCTTAAGGCCGTTGCCGGGCTGGACATCGCTAGCGCCACTTCCGTTGTCTTTGACTGACAGGTGAATAGACTCCTCGCTGCTCGACAGCTCTATTTCGCACTGGCTGGCAGCCGCATGTTTTACAGTATTGGTCAACGCCTCCTGGACACAGCGAAAGATGACCTCCATCTGACGAGCATCAGCCATAGACTCGTCCAGTTCCAGTTCCAGGTCCATGTTCAATTTCACTGTGATTCCCGTTACACCTTGAATAAGTGCCGTGAGGGCGTCTCGCAAATCCATATCTCTTCCCTGGCGAATCTCGGAAACTGTTTCACGCACGCTGGAGAGTAACGAGCCGCTAATTTCCTGTGCCTGGCGAATATGTTTTTGCTTATCTGCATCGCTTACATGGCTTGCAACCTCTAGCTGCAGACTTAGTGCCGTTAGTTGATGTCCTAATACGTCATGCAGGTCACGAGCAATTCGAAGACGTTCATCTCTTTTGGTTGTGGCGCTCAACAGGATCTGCGTGGCTTTCAGTTCTCGCACTAATTGTTCTGCTTCCAGTTTGGCCTTTTGCTCAGCGACTAATCCATAGCTCGCGAATATTGCGAGTAGATTAACTGTGCTCCAGACCACCATCTCGGTAAAGGCAAAATCCTTTCCGAGAAAAATATCGAAGGCGACAAAAAGTACAGGAATTGCCACCGCAATAATGAGCCCACGCGTTTTGTCCACAATGTTTGTCAGCTGAATAATGACCATCACGGCCATTAGACCAACCATGCCGAAAAAGAAAAACAGTGACAGGCCCAAGGTAGCAGCGAGAGAGAGGAGCAATCCGGTCGCTTTAGTGCCGCGCTTCAGTGGATATTCAAAAATGCCATGGGAGATAAGGAAGCCGACGAAGAAAACCAGAAAAAGGCACGCCACGACGACAATATTGAGTGGCGTAACGGGCGTGAGAATATCAACTTCACTGCCGGCGAACCACAGGCTGTAACTGATGGGTATCTCTAACACCCAAACGAATATGCCAATGTAGAAATCAGTACTCAGCTTTCTCATGATCTGCCGTCAAGCGCTTTGTAAAAACCGATAGTCTCATCCTTTGGTGGCTGGGAGTACTGACAAATGTCACGACTTCAGCCCGATTGTACATTTTCAACAAAGCACCCGCGATCGTGACAATTGACACCTTCCTCACTGCAGTACCGTTACTAAACTGCGTGCCTCTGATAACTCATGTGAGAGGAATTTATGTCAATCCCCAAGACTCATAGCAAAGTGTTGTTGAATCTGGTGAATGTAGTGGCCATTGCAGCAGTTGCCACTACACCTGATTCCAGGGCAAGCCGAGCCGGCGACTCCGAATGGGAACTCGCCCTCGGTGTTGGGGCCGTCGCTGTTTCGACGCCCTGGAAAGGCGCCAATGATCAGGTCGCACTCGTTCCCTTCATCGACATGCGCAAGGGAAATTGGCACTTCAATGGGGATGACCTTATTGGCTACCACACTCAAATTGGCGAATCGTTGAGTGCCTCGGTAGGTCTTGGTTTTCGAAGTGACGGCTATGACAGTGACGGTCTTTGGCTTAACAAAATGAAGGGCCATCAAGTCTTCGACGGCTATAGCACGCCTGATACTGAGACGATTGTTAACTACGGCATCACCTACGGTTGGATAAGCCTTGGCGGTAGCCGAGATGTTTCGGGAAGATCTGATGCCAACTCGGCGAGCCTATCTGCCGAGATCCCCATCTACCAGGCCGGCAAACGACTCAGTATCAGCGCCAACGCCTCGGTGGATTGGTATGACGATAGCTACGTCAATTACTACTACGGCATCTCTGGTAAACAGATAGACGACTCGGTCGGTCGGATTAAGTATCACTCCGGCGATGCGACTAACCTTGCAATTGGCATCAGCACCTCATACCAGATTAGCGATCGCTGGAGCGTTATGGGGATCTTGAGTCGGACGAAATTGGACGACAGCATTGTCGATAGCCCGCTGACTGACTCGGACTATATGGATAGTGCGGGCTTCATATTCATCCGTAGATTCTAGAGCGATTTTTCCGAGGATTATGTCGATATGACCACCATAGACCAGTTATTCAGATTGTGCTTCAGCATCTTGGCCCTGCTTGCAGATCGATTTGCAGCGCACCGGGCTTTTCGCCAGAACCAGGGCGTTCATAGTAACGAAGGAGACCATCCAGTGACATTTCAACGAATTATGTGGGCCGCTATGACATTGTCGGCAATCCTACTTGCTGCCTACGCGGGTAGCCTGCTTCTACTCCCGACTATACGCGAGCCCTTTTTGCAGCAGATTTTTGTCAGCACTCCTATCGCGATTGCCACCCACATTGGCGGTAGCGTCGTTGCAATTCTGGTGGGTGCTGCTCAGGCCAGTCGCAGCTTACGGTCTCGCTTTCTGACGGCTCACCGGTGGTGTGGCCGGGCCTATGTTGTAGCCGTTCTCATTGGAGGAGCGGCCGGCATTGTACTGGCAGTGAATTCCTCTGCAGGCCTGGCAGCACAGACTGGATTCGGGTCGTTGGCAGTCTGTTGGATTGGCAGCACCTTGAACGCCTATCGCTACATACTCGTTGGTAACAAACTTGCCCATGGGGACTGGATGATTCGAAGCTCTGCCTTGACCTTGGCCGGAGTGACATTTCGCTTGTCTCTACCCCTGCTTGAGGCTGCAGGAGTTGAATATGAGACAGCTTATCGAGTGGCGTCATGGTTGTGCTGGTTACCCAATCTATTGGTAGCTGAGTGGCTAGTAAGGATGCGGGAGCGCAGGTCGCCCGCGGCACCAAAACGAATGGGCACGATCAGTAGATCGTTTGTTGACATGCTATAGAGCCCGTAATGGTGTCAATGTAATGAGCCACCGCCCCGCCGAATTTCCCAGGTTCAGGAAAGTTTATTTGTCAGTACCCTTACGTTGTATCAGCGTCAACTAGAAAACCATCTGACTCTGTGTATTTCGTGGACAGTTTGGGCTATCCTCGAATTACTGTAGTAGATATCTTACCAATACCCGTTTACTATTTCTTGCACTTCTAAAAGGCGTCAGGCTCCGAATTAGCGGATCGCTTTTGAAAGCTTTATATACGACTATCATTTCAGGAACAGAAAAAATGCCTAAGGCAAGTGAAATTAAGAAGAACACCGCTATCGAGTATAACGGCAATACCTACATAGTGAGGGACATTGAACGCTCTGTTCCGCAAGGCCGTGCCGGCGGCAGCCTATACCGTATGCGCATGTACGATGTGATCACCAACAGCAAAATTGACGAGACCTTCAAGGATTCAGATATGTTGAATCTTGGTGACCTCATTCGCAGGCCAGTTATGTTTTCCTATATTGATGGGGATGAGCATGTTTTTATGGATGTAGAAAATTACACGCCATATAACCTGAATAAGGAGTCCATTGAGGATCAAATCGCTTTCTTCAACGAGACAACAGAGGGCATGCAAGTCGTCATTGTTAATGATGCACCTGTTGCGCTTGATTTGCCAAACTATGTGGAACTCCAGGTTACGGAAACGGATCCATCTGTCAAAGGCGCCTCTGCGACATCGAGGACCAAGCCGGCATTGTTATCTACCGGCCTGACCGTGCAAGTCCCTGAATACATTGCTACTGGCGATACGATTAAAGTGAGCATAGAAGAGCGTAAATATATGAGTCGAGCAGACTCTAAATAGCTGCCACTAAACTATCACACCCGACGAACTGATTGGCTATAGGTCGAGGACATGGACGACACTGAAGTATAGTCCTTCTATTCAAATTGTTTCATGAATTGCTCAAAGCGTTGCCGCAGATCATGCAATTCCGACTTAAGCTCACTGACTTCCAGTTCGACTACCTCCAGCCGTGAATTGGCACCGGTAGTGGTACGCTCAAGTTCGATACCAGGCATGACGGTATCGTCCGGCTCTCCGCAAAACAGGTGAGTGTATCGGGACTCCTTACGCCCCTCCTGGCGAGCTAGCATTGTGGTGTATGGACCATCGGGGTTCGCCTCCAAAGCTGTCAACACACCCTGTAGCGCATCCAGGTTATCGAACTCGTGAATGCGCGCGCAGCGGGAACGGATTTCACCTACCGTCTGTGGCCCACGTAGGAACAATACGCCGAGCACTGCTAGCTCCGGCAGGGAAAAATTGAATTTATCGGACACCCGATGGCGCAGTTTGTGCTGGTACTTAGCCATCCGGTTGCGATCGGATTTCCAGGTGGACACCAGTGTCTTGTCGATGAGGTTATCGAGCGCGGTCATCAAATCGTCGGTGTCGAGTTCCATCACCGGTTCCCGGTTGGACTTCTGATTACAGGCCGCGAGCAGACTGTTCAGGGTCAGCGGGTAAACATCGGGAGTGGTCGCTTCCTTCTCGATGAGGCAACCCAGGATTCTGGCCTCGATGGGGGTAATATTGAAGTTCAATGTGATCTCCTGACCGTCTGTTTCAACCCTATGGTAGCGAAACAAGAGGGCAGAAGACACAGGGTTCATAGCGGCGCTATAGGGGAATACCAAAATTTACCCGGCACATATGTTGCCAGATGCGGATAAAAGTATGGTATCTACCCCGTGGGTAGAAACCTCGCTTACACCCGACGTACTCTACGCCGATGTAGTCCCTGCAAGGCCTTGGGTTAGGTGGGCTGGCGTCGGGTTGATGGGTGATTTCTGCTGGACGCCTATCCGCATGTCTATTGGCTATTCGATTACACCTTGGCAGCAAGGGGTGTGATATTTGACGGCTCTTGTTGTTCATCGTCACCAAGGCCGAACAATAAATCCGGATTACCCTTGCAGGCCGCAATCAGCACGCTTTTGTTTTTGGATAATAGTAGGCCTATATTTTCAGAATCTTGCTCACTAATACCTTCAATGTGTTTGCCGAGGAACATGCTAAAACTTTCAGCCAGTTCTAGCATCTTGTCGTGAGCATCGGCATCTTTCTTGTTTTCATACATGGTGTCATCTCGAT
>CBDTVJ010000276.1:0-5822 GCA_965363655.1 uncultured Halieaceae bacterium
AGGCGGTGGCCTGGCATCTGTGAACTGGCTATAGTGAATCTATGAAGTTCTCGATTACTCAAAAACTCGTTGCCGCATTTCTCGGTCTCACGCTGCTGATACTGATTGCCACACTGGGTCTTGCCCGATGGAGCTTCGAGCAGGGCTTTCTGGACTATGTTAACGCCCTGGAACAAACCCGTTTGGAACGGGTTGCAGCTAAGCTGGCGCAGGTGTATTCATCATCTGACCATAGTTGGAGCTCCTTGAGCGAGCAACGCTTTGCCACACTGGTGCGCCGTTCCGCACCGCGTGAACCGCTTGGTGGACCGCCACCCCGAGCTGGAAACGGTAAGACCCACCCGCCGCCAACAAGAAGGCCAGGGCCGGACGGGCGGCAGCATCCAGGGCCTCGGAACTCGCCCCCAACAGCGCTCTATGATGTGGCTGATAACCTTGTGGTGGGCGCAAGCATTGGCACGGACGATGCCCTCGTAATCCGCGTCCCCATTGTTGTTGATGGCAATACTGTCGGCGAGTTGCGCAGCGAGCCACGACGTCAAATCACCTCGCCACTGGAAACTGAATTTTCCAGGCAGCAATTGACAACGAGTTGGCTACTCGGGATATCGAGCCTGATTCTCGCCTGTGGTGTCTCCCTGTTACTCGCCCGGGGGCTATTGGCGCCCGTCAGGCGCATGATCAACAGCGTGGCCCAATTGTCCAGCGGAGACTACTCCCACAGGATGAACGAGAGCCGGGGGGATGAATTGGGCCAGCTGACCAAGGATCTTGACCGACTCGGATCGACCCTGGAAGCGAACCAGTCATCGCGCAAGCGCCTGTTAGCAGACGTCTCCCACGAGTTGCGTACACCGCTAACCGTACTAGCGGGCGAAATCGAAGCATTGAAGGACGGTTTGCGAGCGTTTGACGAGACACAATTGGACTCGCTGGATCAGGAAGTGCAGCGCTTGCGCCATCTGGTGGATGACCTCTATCAGCTTTCAGTTTCCGATATGGGTGGACTGAGGTATCAATTTTCCCAAGTGGATCTTACTGACTGCGTGCAAAGTGCAGTAGAGGGAATGCGTAAGCGGGCGGCAGCAATGGGTATTGAGCTGGCCCTGGCCCAATCCGAAGCCAATGCCGCTGCTGGTGTTGTTACTGGTCTGATCGTTGCAGCTGATGTCCGGCGTATAGATCAGCTGCTACAAAATCTTTTGGAGAACTCGTTAGCGTATACAGACCCGCCAGGACGAGTGACCGTGGCTCTGTCACGAACAGCAGACGCAGCGCTAATCACGATTGACGATACGCCGCCCGGTGTTAGCGCAAGTGATTGTGAACAGCTGTTTGATCCATTGTTCCGCCAGGAAATGTCTCGCAGCCGCCGCACCGGCGGGGCGGGGCTGGGCCTTGCCATTTGTCGTAATATTGTTACAGCCCACGGCGGCAGCATCACCGCAGCGCCTTCAGCACTGGGTGGCTTGAGTATGAAAATCGAAATTCCGCTAGCGGGAGAGAAAAGTACGTGAAGCCTTTGGATATTTTGGTGGTAGAGGATGAGCCCAAAATTGCTCAACTGTTGGTCGACTATCTGCAGCAGGACGGTTTTAACGTTACCGTATTGGGTGAAGGCACCGATGCGGTTGAGATCATCAGGGAACGTGAGCCGGGTTTTCTCATTCTCGACCTGATGTTGCCTGGCAAAGACGGCCTGACCATCTGCAGGGAAGTGCGTCAATTTTCTAACCTGCCGATTATGATGCTCACGGCCAAGGTCGATGAGATCGATCGCCTGATTGGGCTGGAGCTGGGCGCCGACGACTATGTCTGCAAACCCTTTAGCCCGCGTGAAGTGGTCGCCCGCGTGCGCACTATCCAGCGCCGATTGCAGCAACAATCGGCAGTAGCAAGCGATACCGAACTGAACTATCGCGATATTACTTTATACCTGGAGCGCTATGAGTGTATTGCGCAGGGGCAACGTATTGAATTGACGCCTGTCGAATTCAAAATGCTTCGTGGTTTTATGTCGCAGCCAGGCCGTGTCTTTTCCCGGGATCAACTTATGGATATTAGTTATCCGGACGAGCGTATTGTCAGCGATCGAACAATCGATACCCACGTGAAAAATCTCCGTAAAAAACTGGCGCAATCCGTGCATGAGGAAGAACTGATCCATTCGATATACGGTGTGGGCTACAAGATCGAGTAATCAGTATTTCTCCCAGGCGCTATCAACTCCTCTACTTCTGCACTTTTTCTACTCATCCACTCCTTGCTCTGTACCTAAAATTTAGGTGTTCCAAATACAAACAAGGAGATTTACATGTCTATTGCAAACGTTACTCGTAGCATCACGCTGGCTGTCATTCTGGCGACCTATATCACATCCTCTATTGCCAATGCCCAGCCCGAGCAGCAGTCCGGCAAGCGGCGCGGGCCACCGCCGGAAGCGATTGAAGCATGTGCTGATCAAGAAGAAGGGGCAGCTTGTTCGTTCTCGGGCCGGCGAGGCGACGTAACAGGCTCCTGCATTGTTCCCGGGCATGGTCAGGACAAGCTCGCTTGTGCACCAGAGGGTGGACCTCCCGGCGACCATGACGAGCAATAGATTCGCGCGTAATCTTAGCCAGGAGAAATATCGAAAACAGGGGTCAGCGTAGACTCAGTAGCAAGTCTGGGATAAGCGGTCAGAGCCGAATGGCGCTTTACACGACCGAGGCTGGCGGCATACGACACAAACGCCAGGGGAAGCAGGCACCTAACCTTAAGTAAGTGCCATTCGGCTCCGACCCCGTAACCAGGCCGTATGGGCTGTTGACCAAGCGGCGACATATCAGGCCATCAATTTTACTATCCGGAATTAATCATGTCGGCGATTCGCTACCGAATTAGTGAGCCGAACATATCAGCATATTTTCGACCCTTGGTGATATCGGTTTGCTCCAATTGCAAGGCCTCACTGAGGCTCAGTTTTTTGCTGCCGATATTCCTGACGGCATCCAGGTCCATATTGATCACCGCATCTGCTTTTTCGGATGCAGTTGGCTGGTAGAGAAGAACGCCATCATTAACAATGAAGCTGTACGAGCCCTGCCCGGTCACATCAAACTGAATGGTGAATTTTTGGCCATAGGATTGCGGGGGCTGAAAGCGCCTAGTAAATTGGCTGAATGTCGCTGCCGCGTCTCTATGCGCCCATTGTCGGCTGCTAACGGCAGTGTAGACTTCATCCCAGGTGAATAATCCGGCCACTCTACCGGCCTCTGACAGAGCGTAGTTTCTTTCGCCACCGCTTTTTGTTGTATAGGCGAGTCCCTGTAATCCCACAATCATTAATTGCTTCGCGGCGATATTGTCGGGCTCTGCATCCAAAATCATTTGTGAAAGACTGATTGACCATCGGTAATCTTTTTCCTGAATTGCTGTAGCCGCCGCGTTCCGCAGTGTGTCCTCACCCACCAGCTTGATCAGTCGTTTGGCCTGTTCGCTGGCGGTATGCTGGGTCAGTGAGTTGATGTCTTGCACCCAGCCTGCTTCGTTGGTGTACAGCCCGCGGATCAACCAGGCTAAGCTGTGATAATGCGCTTGTAAGTCCGGGTTGTTGGCGAGGCGTGGGGGCAGTTTTAGTTCGTCAATAATCTGGTCCGCGCTATAACCTCTACTTATGTAACCACGAACCTGATCATGCAGAAAGGTAATCACATCGTAGTTGCTACCGATGACGGCTTGTACATCTGCATTGCCCATCAGGGGTCGTCCATGTCCGGGGATCACATTGTCTGCATTCAGTGCCAGTATTTGATTGAAGGTATAGAGAAAACTTTCAGCTTTTCGGTCAGGCTCATGGCGTGGCGTAATCACATAAGGCAGTGTGCCACCTACAGCATCACCCACCAAAGCAACCTTGTCCTGGGGCAGCCAGACCAGAAGCTGTTCGTCCAGGTCGCTTGGGGCATAGTAGAGCTCCATAGGAACACCTGCGATGGTAACCTTTACGGGCGCCGAGCCTGCGCTGACATCAACTGATTTGTTGGGGGGATATACGGCTGAAAGCGTGCCACCTTTGAGTGCTTCACGCCCAATACCCGAACCAAAAGACCCTTTGGCGAGATCTTTATAAGGCAGTAAAAAGCCCATTTGTGACATGCCTCTGCGCACCGCCATCTGTCCGGTCTCAGCGTCAGACTTTATTTGCTTCCGCCAGCCTGGTGGACCATAGATATCGACATTTTCAACCTGGCCATCGTCAAACAGGCCTTCAATGCCACTCATATGATCAGAGTGGGTATGGGTCAAAATGATTGCTTTGATGGGCTTATGATTATTACGGGATTTGCGAAAATCCTGTATGGCCTGTTTGGTTCTTTCAATAAACCAGCCGGTATCTACGATCACCAGGCCATCATCGCCATCGATAATGCTCCAGTTGGAATAGTCGTAGCCATGAACCATATTCACCCGGCCATCGACGCCAAAGCTAATCAGTTGGGGGTCGTCGAGCTTATCCTGAAATATTTCCAGTTCGGGATTAACGGCCGGTGTTACTGCCGGTGCGCCCGCAAAAGACCAGCCAGCTAACAGCGACAAAGAGATCATCAATACTATTTTCATTAGTAAATCCTCGCTAACAAATAATCCCTTGAAGGATGCTGGATTGTAACCCCTGAAGGGAGAAAACAAATAGATTATTCTTCGAAAAGTTGACTGGGTTGAATAGGGGGGGATCTATTTTCAGCCTCTAGTTGGACCCAATTCGCGGCCAAAAATAAATAGATTCTCCATTCTCTCGTATCCATTTACACTTTTTAGCTGTCAGTAAAGCTAAAGGTCGATCATGAAGTATCTCAAGGAGCAATGAGTATGAAGCGCCCGAATAGGATTCTAGTACTGTGCCTTTTTTGCATGGTTTCACATACTGGATACGCTCAGATTTACAAGTGTAGAGACGCACAGGGTAAGTTGAATTTTACTGATCGACCCTGTCAAGGCTCCACACAGGCTGCGCCGGTTAAGCAATCGGCAGGGGTGTCGCGTTCCAGCGAGGCGGAGCCGGCTAGGGCACAACAAGCAGATTCCCGGGAAGTGCCAGAAAAAAAACCTGAACAGCACTACCTCCCGGGCAGTATCACACTCAAGGTACGAAGCCTTCTTGAAAGTGGTCGATACAGAGATTTAAACGTTCAGCTGGCCTTGTATCACGCCGCGGCCGTTGCGAACCCTGAGGATGAGGAGGATCTTTTTACTGCTTATGCTGCATTCGACTATCGAACAACCAGCTACATAAAATATCTGGAGCGCTGGGTCACTGCCACGCCGGATGCCTATCAGCCCTACCTCGCAAGAGGATACCACTCTTATGGTTTGGCCTGGGCAGCACGCGGAGGCCGCTGGAGCAGTGAAACCTCGGCGTCCCAGTTCAATACCATGCACAATTATTTTTCTGACGCGCGTCGAGATCTTGCAGCGGCCACAGCAAGAGGAGCGCCACCGCTAATACCGTCCTACCTCCACCTGGGAATGTGGAAAACGAGTGGGCCGGGTGACGATTCGGTGCCATTGATGATGAAGCGAGCGCAGGAAAAAGATGATACCGAAATGATGGCATACCTTAATAACGCTCTCGAAGAGAGTCCAGCTTCTTACGAGATTAGAGCGCAGTTTTTGTACTCACTGTATCCTCGGTGGGGTGGTAGCTATGAAGCAATGGCGCGATTCTCGAAGATGTCTCAAGAATTCGTAAAACAGAATCCACGCATAGCTCTACTTGAAGGCTATGTCGAGGCAGACATAGCCTTCAATACAATGAACAACAGCGCCTACTTAAAAGCGGA
>CBDTVJ010000277.1:0-5817 GCA_965363655.1 uncultured Halieaceae bacterium
GTTAAGCCTTGCGGTTGGCGCGGGTACGGTGGGTGTAAATGTCGCGGGTACCATTGGCGGCTTGGCTGCCACTGGGAATGGCCAGCTGCTGAAAGGGCTGGTCGGTAGTGACGCGGAAGGATTACAACTGCTCATTAAGGGGGGTGCTGTTGGGTCGCGGGGTACTGTCGACTTCTCCCGGGGTATCAGTTCCCAATTGAATGCCTTACTCAGCAATTTTCTCGACTCAGACGGCATTCTCGATTCCCGTACCGATGGTCTCGAGAGTCGTGCTGATGGTATCGAGGATCAACGCGAGATACTGGATCGTCGCATGGAAGCGATTGAGGCCCGTTATCGGTCGCGGTTCAACGCGCTGGATGGCCTGCTGGCACAGCTGCAATCCACCAGCAGTTTCCTGACCCAGCAATTGGCATCACTACCCAAGGCGGGTTCACTCAACAACAATAACTAATGACTCCAAATGAGGTCTGACATGAACCATGCAGCATTGAAGCAGTACCAGGCTATTGGCGTACAAAGTGGCGTCACGGATGCCAATCCCCATCAATTGATCTGCATGCTGATGGCGGGAGCCCTGGACAGGGTGGCGTCTGCCAAGGGTGCTATCGCACGTGGTGAGATACGTAACAAGGGCGAGTTGCTCAGCGCTGCCATTGCGATTGTCGACAGTCTCAGGGCCAGCCTTGATCATGACCGCGGAGGAGAGATTTCTGCAAATCTGGCATCGCTATATGACTATATTGAGCAGACCCTGGTACAGGCCAACCTGGCTTCTGATGTGACGCAATTGGATGAGGTCAGCTTGCTGCTGACAGAGATAAAACAAGGCTGGGAGTCAATTCCTGCCGATGCGAGGCATGTGTAATGGTAGTTACAATGTTACAAAGCAAATCGGAATCCGATCAGGTGCAGCAATGTCGGCGCCTTGCGCACGTGTTAAGCCTCACCAAGCAGATGCTTGGGCATGCCGATAAAGGAGAATGGGAGCAGGTTACCGAGATAGAGCTGGAGCGGCGCGAGGATCTGGTCGCATGCTTTTCCGGGACGATGCCGGCCCAGGATGCGGAGTTGGTTGCACAAGCCATGGCAACCTTGTTGCACCTCAATGAGGAATTAATGGCGAAGCTGAAAGTCGCCCGGGCGGCCGTAATGGCGCAGGGGCAGGAAATTAGCAGAAGCCGGAATGCCGTCAATAGCTATCGCGTGGTTGATGCGTCAATTTAGTCAACTGATCTTCAGGTATCACCGCCCAAGGTGGGACTTATAGACGGTCAAAGACTTCGGCTGACTAAAGGTAATTGCCCCCCAGTAACTCTTCCTGTTTTCCCAAAACCAGATTTCACTATATATTGTGTTAAAACTGGCCTATCATACAGCCCATGGGGGTGCTGGCTTTTGTATTGGTCAGTGGGGTTACTAATAAAATGGTTCTGTTTGGCATCTTTATGTCGATGGGTCTGGGTGATACGCAAGCTTTATAATTATAGATCGCGTGCGCTGGTATTTATTCAGTAAAGGAAACCGTGAATAAAAGGGGAAGGATGATAAATCAAGAGCTATCCATAGTTGTACTTGATTCTAATCCGGAAACTGCCGAACAAACCGCATCCCTGGTAAAATTCCTGGGCTATTGCGTTTACATTGCGACCAATGAAGAATCGATCCGTGCGAGGATTCTTGAGCTTCCCGCCATCGCGGCCATACTGGTTGCTTCTGACCCCGGCTATAAATTGCTTGCCTCATCACTGCAGGCAAGAGCAGACAATTCCCTCAAATTCGCCTGTTATTTGATCAATAGAGCCGGTGCCGGTGTAAAGCCGCCAGCTGCTTTTAGATCTCGTATACACGGTGTGATTCCCGCTAATCCCAGCTATAAAGCGCTGCTAAGTACGCTGCAAGAGGCGATATTATTTTACAAATGTAGTGGCGACGAAGAAAACGAAGCCTCCGCCCTGCTGTATCGCAATCTGGTGGGTTGCAGTAGCGACATTCAAACCGTTCATAAATTGGTTAGCCAGGTTGCTGCTACCGATGCATCGGTATTGATTTCCGGAGAGTCCGGTACGGGTAAAGAAGTAGTAGCCCGCTGTGTCCACAGCTTGTCCGCGCGCCGGGACCACCCCTTTGTGCCCATCAACTGTGGAGCAATTCCCGCCGAATTGCTGGAGTCGGAGCTGTTTGGCCATGAGAGGGGCGCGTTTACCGGGGCCATCAGTTCTCGCCAGGGGCGCTTTGAAATAGCCGAGGGTGGCACACTTTTCCTGGACGAAATCGGGGATATGCCACTGGATATGCAGGTAAAACTGCTGCGGGTTTTGCAGGAGCTCACGTTCGAACGTGTCGGCAGTCATAAGACAATCCGTGCAAATGTTCGAATTGTGGCGGCTACCCACCGCAATCTCGAGCAGTTGGTTGCCGAGGGCAAGTTCCGCATGGATTTGTTTTATCGCCTTAATGTATTCCCCATCGAAATAACGCCGTTGCGCAAAAGGGTGAGCGATATCCCGATGCTGGCAGAGGGGTATATTAATAAATTGGAGCGCGAGCAGCGCAATTCCCTCAGGCTGAGTGACTGCGCAATGGCCTGTTTGGCCCGCTATTACTGGCCGGGCAATGTGAGGGAGCTTTTTAACCTGCTTGAACGGCTGTCTATTCTGTACCCTGACAAGCTGATCAAGTGGTCTGACCTGCCTGATAAATACCGCCCCAACGAGGAGTTATTTGTTGAGCAGCTGGAAGAATCGGTAGATTGGCAAAGCCCGGGGCTTGCCGGCCCGGGGCTTGCCGGCCCGGGGCTTATCGGGACTGGCGGTGCTGATTTGCCCTTGGATGGTATCGACCTCAGGCCTCATCTGGCTGACATTGAACGCAATTTGATGACCCAGGCGTTGACACAGTCGGAGTGGGTGGTTGCCCGTGCCGCCAAATTGCTCAACCTGCAGCGCACTACCCTGGTTGAAAAAATGCGCAAGTTCGAGATTCAGAGGCCGGAAAAACTGACGGATTATTGACTAATCCTTCAAATGAGTTTTGTAAGTGATTGATATATAATAATAATAATTATTGGCACGATTTTTGCTTTCTTTTGATGTGATGCCTGCAGACAACCGGGTTGATAATAAAGAGGGAAGCAGTATGAGTCAGACTGAGTCGCTGTCCGTAACCGAGCTGGAAGAAGCGTTTGAAATTTTTAGCCGGGTCTCCCACGAGCTTGATACTACCTATCGGGAGCTTGAGTCCAAGGTTGCCGGTCTTACCGATGAGCTGGCCAAGGCGAGATCTGCCAAGCTTATAGAGCTCGCCGAGAAAGAGCGCCTTGCGCACCGCCTGTCTTCCCTGGTCTCTGCACTGCCCGGTGGTGTGCTCATCGTTGACTCACAACAGGTTATTCGCGATGCGAATCCCCAGGCGACCCAGTTGCTTGGGGAGGCGTTGCTCGGTCAGCCCTGGGGCGATGTATTGCTGCGGGCGTCTGGCAGCAGTGAGCTTCATTCCCCGGAGCTCGCGCTCAGCAATGGCAAGCGTTATTCGGTCTTCAGCCGGCCGTTGGATAATCTGGGCGATCACGTAGTCCTGATTACCGACGTTTCGGAAATACACCAATTGCAGGAACAGCTCGGTCGGAAGAAGCGCTTAACTGCGCTAGGGGAAATGGCGGCCAGGCTGGCACACCAGATTCGAACCCCTCTGAGCGCCACAACGCTATATCTTGCCCAGCTCGGCCGGCAGGACCTACCTGCCCAGCAGCGTCAGAATATATCTTCGAAAGTAAGCCAGCGACTCAGTCATATGGGTAACCTGCTGGATAGCATGCTCAGCTTCGTGCGCGGAGGTGCGCCGGTCAAGGATGTGATTTACCTGGAGAAGGTGCTTAGGGACTTCAGCTCAACGGTGTTGCCTCAGCTGGCAAAAAACGGCTCCAGTGTTGCTGTGCCCGCGGTTGACCATACGCTGACAGTTATGGGTGATAAGGATGAGTTGGTCGGTGCTTTGTGTAATTTGGCCATGAATGCACTCGAGGCGACCAGTAAGCCGGTGGCACTGGAGCTATGGGTGGGTGCGTTGAATGACAGGTGGTTGCAAATCAGGGTGAGTGACAATGGGCCCGGCATCAGTGAAGACATACTGGATAGGATATTCGATCCATTTTTTACTACACGCGCGCAGGGGACGGGGCTGGGGCTCGCTGTGGTTGCAATGACGGTAAGCAACCACGGAGGAGAGATTACCGCGCGTAACAGGCCTGGGGGTGGTGCGGAGTTCTTGATAACCCTGCCCATTGGTGTGTGCTCCGCTGGCGCCCTGGAGAATGATAACGATAAGGAAATTGCTGATGAGTAAGCGAGCCAGCGTCCTGGTGGTCGAGGATGACGACACGCTGCGCGAAGCGCTGTGCGACACGATTGAGTATGGTGGCTATGGAGTGATTTCTGCCAGCAATGGCGTCGAAGCTTTGCAGAGCCTTGAAGCTGAAACAGTGGATATGGTGATAAGCGATGTGCAAATGGATGTGATGGATGGCCACACCTTGCTGCGCAAAGTAAAGTCGCTGCGGCCTGATTTGCCATTTGTCCTCGTTACTGCACATGGCAGTGTGGAGAAAGCGGTAGAGGCGATCCAGGAAGGCGCCGCTGATTATTTGCTAAAGCCTTTTGAGGCTGAAGTGCTGCTGGAAATGGTCAGCCGCCTGGAGCCGCCTGCGACCGATGATGCTAGCGGAATGGTCGCCGAAGACCCCGCTATGCAAGGTGTATGCGAACTGGTTCGCCGCGTAGCTCCAAGCTCTGCCACTGTGTTGATCAGTGGTGAGTCGGGGACAGGCAAAGAGGTGGTGGCCCGTTATATTCATCAGCATTCAGACAGGGCCGGGCAGCCCTTTGTGGCTATCAATTGCGCTGCCATTCCAGAGGCTATGTTGGAATCGATACTCTTTGGATACGAGAAAGGCGCCTATACAGGCGCCCACCAATCTCGTGCCGGCAAGTTCGAGCAAGCCAACGGGGGGACTCTGCTGTTGGATGAAATCTCGGAAATGGATATGGGCTTGCAGGCCAAGCTGCTGCGCGTGCTGCAGGAAAGAGAGGTCGAGCGGCTTGGTGGAAATACCCTGATATCGCTGGATGTAAGAGTACTGGCCACGACCAATCGTGACCTGCGTGACGCGGTTTCCTCTAGTGCGTTCCGTGAAGATCTTTACTATCGCCTTAATGTGTTCCCCGTGCATATTCCGCCATTGCGGGAGAGGCCCGGCGACATCCTGCCACTGGCCCGTTTAATGCTCCGACGGCATGCCGGCGACGGGGTGCTGAGCTTCCATGCCGAGGCAGAGCTGCAGCTGCTGGCGCACCGCTGGAAGGGCAATGTTCGGGAGCTCGAGAACTGTATGCAGAGGACGGCCATTCTGGCTTCTGGCAAACAGGTAGGCGTGGCCGATATCTATTTTGAGGACACCCTGACTGCAGATGCGGGTCGGCAGGTGGAGGTTGATACTGATGTCGACAGGCAGTTGCTTGATGGCGGTCTCCGCGACAGGGAAAAACAACTGATTGTTAATGCGCTAAAGACAGTCGATGGGCGGCGCAACGATGCCGCCAAAATTCTGGGCATTAGCCCCAGGACCTTGCGCTATAAGTTGGCACGATTGAAAGAGCAGGGCGTGGCTATACCTGCTGCCGGATAAGAAATTTTTAGTAAGGGAGCGAAGTTGCAATGAGCAGTATGGATATCAATCAGGTTTTGGCGCAGATGAGGGAAATGTCCGCCACTGCCCGCAATACCGGTTCAGAGGAGGGGATTGAGGGCGCTGCCAAACTG
>CBDTVJ010000278.1:0-5811 GCA_965363655.1 uncultured Halieaceae bacterium
AAGGCATACGAGGGATATGAGGACTGCGATATCGATGCGGAAGAGCGGGTTGATATATAGCTCTTGTGATGTCCTCAATTGAAACTACATCCGTGTTAACCGAACTGGAACAGCGGCTGGCTGGCTCTTTCGAAAGATCGGAATGTGTACTAGTGGGGTCTGGTACCACAGCAATATACTTGGCACTTTGTGCTATGGCTCTTGAGAAAGACGCAAAGGTTCTCTATCCGGACTTTACTTGTGAAACCGCAGTAAACGCCACTGTATTCGCAGGGCTGTCCCCGGTCTTTGGTGATGTCGAACTGGAGACATTCAATCTTTCTCTTGAATCCGCAGAGCAGGCGGCTGACACTCAAGAAGTCGCTGCTGCAGTCCCCACCCATATCTTTGGTCATCACATTGACGTTGATGAAGTTGCCAAAGTCGTCGGAGAAAAAGCTCTGTTGATTGAGGACTGCGCGCAGTCCTATGGAGGGCGTTATAGAGGAAAGCTGACCAGTAGCTCCAGCTTGGCATCTGTTGTCAGTTTTGGCGATGGCAAGCTTCTTTCCTGCCTGGGTGGCGGTGCTATCTTCTCGGACGATGTAGCGTTTCTAGCGGAATGCCGAAAGGTTCGAGCTACCTTACCCTCTGACGAAGTAATCCAGGGTCAGGAACGAACAGCACTCATGACCTCGCTCGTTAAAGCTCGTAGGAGCGACGCGCCAGAAACCCCTTTTCGTGTCGCCCGAACAGAGCTACTGCGGCGGCACAGGTATGGGTACTTGTCTCCACTTTATCCGGAGCAGGCGCAATCAATAGCAACTGAACTCCCGAGTTTTTCCGACAGGGTGGCTCGCCGAGTGTCAGAGAGTCAGCGCCTGGATGAGCTCCTGTCGTCGTATAACTTTGTTCGGCTACCGGAAAAAACCGGGAATGAAGTTCTCTGGCGGTATTGCTTTTTGGTACCGGAGAAAAATCGTGACAATTTCTTTGAATCCCTGGCGAGTGCGGGTGTACCGGTGAGCAAGTATTTTGAGCCTTGCCACAGAAGTTTTGGGCAAGACGACGCGCTGTATCCGAATACCTGCGTAATCGCAAACCAGATTATTAATGTCAGGTTTCCACCTACCAGAGAAGAGTTTGCTGCATTGCTTGCCTCGCTAACCTCAGTTTTAAAAAATTGGAGAAAAAATTGTCAGTAGAAGATAGATTTTGGGTCCTGTTCGAGAGAACAATGGGAAGACGCTATGAGAGGGCGAACTGCGCAGCTGATTCAATTGAAGAGTGGGACTCCCTGACTCATGTAGAACTAATTTTTGAATTGGAAAGTGAATTTGGCGTCCAATTCTCGCAGGAGGAAATCGCCGAGTACTATTCAGACACTAACCATTTGGTTGATTTTCTAAAGTCAAAAAGTGTGGAATCATGAAGCAGAAGTTACTTATCTATGGAGCGGGAAAACTTGGCCGACAGATTTACTACCAGCTAAGTACCTACTATGAGGATACCGCCGAGGTCGTTGGATTTGTTGATGATACCAAACCTGATGGACCAGAAGTCATTGATGGTATTCCTTGCGTTGGTGGATTGGATAATGAAGCCATCACGCAGTTGTATCCACCGCATGAATACTCCTGTGTGTTTGCGATCGGTTATTCGGATATGTCAGCGCGTCGATTAGCCTACCAACGGCTACGTGATACGGGCTATAAACTTTTTTCGGTTATACATCCCAGGGCTATTATAGAGGCGGACGTAGTCATAGGTGATGGTTCGGTAGTCCTTGCTGGCAGCGTGCTGGATCAGGGTGTCGTGCTCGGCGATGTCTGTTACATCGATATAGGTGTCACAATTGGCGAAGATAGCGTGTTGGGGGTAAACAATTTCCTGGCCTCATCAAGCGCATTGGGCGGAAGTGTTGTCTTGGGGGACAGTAATTTTATTGGTATGAATTCGACTATTGTCAATGATGTAAGTGTCGGAAGTAATGTCTTCGTAAATGCCCAGACGCTTGTTCGTGCAGATGTTGATGATAATTCCCAAGTAATCGAAATTCATAAGGTGAGGAGCAGTGCGCCTTTGCCTAAAAATAACTAGCGGCCTATATCCGGTGGTACGCATTAATCAAGGCTAGGCGGCGACGAGACCTGGCTTGGCATGATCATTTTTTAGCAGGTCGAGTTTCTTTCGCCGAACGAAGATCCGAATGTTGATACATGAGTGCTCAAGGGGCGTAAATGGACTCGAAAATATTTGTGGTATTGGGAATGCCTAGATCGGGTACGACTTTCTTGTATCACACCCTGGCGGATCATCCCCGGATATTCGTACCCTATCGCAAGGAGAGCCTCTATTTCTCTGTGAACTATGATAAAGGTGAGGGCTGGTATCGAGATTTATACAAGGATCAGGCCTCGGAGCAGATTGGTGCGGACGTTAATCCACTCTACTATCTCGATCCTTTATCTCTGGACAGAATCTTGAGCTTCGACCCGAATATCAAGGTAATATTGAGCGTGCGTAATCCCATAGATTTTGCCATTTCACATCACGGCAATATGGAGGCGTTGGGCTGGAATTTGCCCCCGGTCACTGAGATGGTGTTGGGCTATGATTGGCAGGTTTCCAAGACTCACTCGCTGCCACTAAAGCTTGCGGAAGGTTTTATGGAGAGCCGGATCAATGAGATTCGGGAGAAATTTCAGGAGAACGTCTTATTCTACGACTTTGAATTTTTTCAGGCGTCTCCATTAGACGTCGTCAAGGAGATCGAAACATTCCTCGGAATACCGCAATTTTTCGATGAATCGAATTTTAAGAACATTAAAATCAATGCCTCGGGTAGGAGGAATATTCCGCTACTGAACTACTTACTCACCAAGCAGGGCCTACTTGACTCTGTTTACGCGGTAGTTCCTGATTCCCTGATTCGTCGCGGACGGACGTTATTTGACAGGCTTAGTGTTGCCCGTAGCAAACCGGAGGCTGAGGCCGGAAACGAACAATCAGTTGCGGATCGGCGTATGCTGGGCGATTTGTTGGCCAGCGACCTGTCATACTATCGCGAGCTGTTTGCTTCGGGCCCCGTGCAAAGAGGTACGGCGGACATTCCGGGAGCTGCTGGTCTTTGAAACAGCCTAAGCAAAATGGCGAATCCTCAGGGAGTATGGCCAGTGGGCTAATTCCGCCTGAAAGCGTAGGCAATCAACGCGGCCCGCTTGTCGACTCGGCTATCTTCTTATTGAAGCTATCACTGGGTATTGGGATAGTCTACTGGCTAGTAGCAAGTGGCCGCTTTGATGTTGCTTATTACAATGGACTGCTGTCTTACTCTACTTTTGGTTTCGTGCTTGCTGCGATGTTGGCACAGGGTCTGTCGCTAATATTGCTGCTCAGCCGCTGGTGGTTCTTGCTCAAGGCGCAGAATATTGACGCGTCATATGCCACCTGCCTTACCGTAAGCTTTCAGGGAGCGTTTTCGGGTCTTTTTTTGCCGGGAACTTTAGGTCTGGATGGGCTCAGGTTTCTCTACCTGCAGAAAACACACAAAGCCGGGTCGGCAATTAGTCTTGCGTCAATTATCCTGGATCGTGCACTGGGGTTTATGGGTTTACTGATTCTTGCGGTAGCTGTTAGCTTTCTTTTCGTATTTAGTTATGACCTGGAAGCATCCCGAAGCATACTGCTGCTTATGAGCGTCTGCCTGCTGGTGACGGTCGTGCTGCTCGCTATTGCCTGTGGTTACATTCCCCTGGTTGGCGCCCGATATTTCAGAAAGCTGCCCTGGTTGGCGAGGTTTATCGACGCCTTGGCAACTTACAGATACTGCCATAAGGAGTTGGCCATTATTGTGGTGATGTCGGTAGTGGGGCACGCTTTGGTGATAGTGGCTGCGTGCTTTTGCTTGATGGCAATGGGTCTGGACTTCTCTGTATTGGCCATAGCCACGGTCACGCCGATTCTGATTGTTGTAAGATTTTTGCCTCTTACACCACTGGGTCTTGGCGTGAGCGATGCGGCAGGCGAGGAACTGTACAATATGGTGGGTGTAGGTGGCGGAGCTGAAAATCAAATGCTATTGCGCGCCACCTGGATAGTTGTTCTGCTCTTGTGCGGTCTTATTTTTTTCAGGAAGAAGAGTTTAGAGTAGATAATGCTTTAGCCATTATGGTGCTATTCGACGATTCATTTGCAGCACGGCATAACTAAAGCAGCGACAATTTTTTCATGGGTAATCTGTAATAAGGACGTTTCATGGGAATTGTTGCAAGGCTTCTTTCGTTTGTGCTGGCTATAGTTGGATTTTGCGAGGTGTGTGGGTTCGCGTATGTGGCATAATCGGATTGTCGCTACACGTTAATAGGATGGCCAAACAGTAAACTGCTGTGCGGTGATTTCTATGTCTTTAGGGTTTTAGTGCTGGGAATATATATTCAATGAAAAATTTTGTTTTTGGACTTTTGACCACCATAGTAGGCCTTCTCGTTGCGGTGGGCATTATGGAGGTCTATGTGAGAATGATGCATACCGATGGTTCCAATTTTGACATCGAGATGTGGCGCTATGCCACGGAACTAAAGCAGGTTAGCACGATTGAAGGCGGTGGTCATGAGCATGTGCCGGGCGCATCAGGCATATTCATGGGCGTGCCGGTATTGATAAATTCTGTGGGTTGGCGCGACGATGAGTATCCCATAGAGAAAACAGAAGGTGTCCCGCGAATCATGATGCTCGGGGATTCACTGGCGTTTGGCTGGGGTGCGCCGCCGGAAGATGTAACCTCTTACCGTCTCGAAAAATTGCTGAATAATCAGGAGGGAGATAAGAAATACGAGGTCTTGAATACCGGTATTGGCAATACTAATACGGCCATGCAGACCGCGGTGTTCTTAAAAAAATATTATCGCTACAAGCCTGATATCGTGGTGCTGAATTACTTTATCAATGATGCCGAAATTACGCCCAAGCGTAAAGAGTCCTTTTTTCTAGAGAATTTTTATTCTGCGGTCTTCGTTGGCGGCCGCTATGATCTTCTGACAAGACAGTTTTTTGGCAAGACTGATTGGCGTACGTACTATCAGGACCTCTATCGCGACGACCAGCCAGGATGGACAGCAGCGAAACAGGCACTACAGGAACTATCCCGTTATTGTGAAGAGCAGGGGATAGAGTTGGTGGTAGTCCATTACCCTGAATTGCACGAGTTGGGCCCCTATCCTTTCCAGAGGGTTACTGACCTGGTTCAGGAGGAGTCAGAACAAGCGGGGCGCCCTTTTCTTGATCTTCTTCCGGTGGTTGCAGCAGAAGAGCCAACCTCGCTCTGGGTTACACCTACCGATGCCCATCCCAATGGTAAAGCGGCTGGTCTCTACGCTGCAGAGCTGAAAAAGTTTCTTGAGGAGCAGTTTCCAGATCTCATCTAGGGCAGTGGTGAGCTATCCTTCGTGCGGTGATCTTCGATCATCGCGCTGATATAAGGCAGCATTTCTTCCGCTACCATTCTGTAGCCTGCTGGATTGGTATGACAAAGGTCCATGAATAATGACTCGCTTGAGTTGTCATACGTGCCTGATATGTCGTGAAAGTTTTGCCTATTGGCAAAACGTTCGCTTAATTTTTGATCAACGCTGGCCATATACTTTCGCCAAAAATCCAGGCTGCCACCACGTTCCGCGTCTTCGGCCAGGTCCAGTACACCCTTTTCGTTCTCGGTGAGGTGCTGCTTGTGATACGCAATGGGCTGCCAGAAGTAGAGTGTCTGTATGTTATTGGCATCTGCCACGCTTTGTGACAGGTTGACCGATTGGCTGTACTCCCTGTCTATGCGAT
>CBDTVJ010000279.1:0-5806 GCA_965363655.1 uncultured Halieaceae bacterium
CCCGCCACTACTTCCCCGTCAAGCCAGGCCAGGAAACGAATTTCCGCTACCGCATCCCGTTGATGGGCATTGCGAGTACCCGCCAGCTCCACCGGGTTCTTGCAGGCCTTGGGGATCAACACCGGATCCTCTCCCGGCACCAGGGTAGCACCCGCCTTCACTAATTCCAGTTGCATCCAGGCGCTGGCATTTTTCGCATCCGCCAGCACCCTGCGCCCACTAAAGGCCGCCAATGCCGCGGCAATTTCTTCCTCAGGCAGTACGCTGACACCCTCCCCTACATGCGGGAAAAAATCATCCGGCAAGCGAGTCCGGTCGACAAACAGCAGCAGCTCGCTGTTGGCCTGTAGCAGGGCGACACTTTGCAGCACCGGCAGCTGTGGCATATCCGTGCCGCGAACATTGAGCAGCCAACTGACAGAGTCGGGAGCGAATATCACCGCCATGTCACAGCCCTGGGCTGCCACGTCCCGCGCGATGCGTCGGCGCTTATCGGCGCTGCATTCACCGGTAAAACTATCCTCCAGTAGCAGCGCTGGCTGCACGATGGGTTCAGGCCGGTCCCGCCAACAACGATCTATCAGGTTGTCGGCATCGGCCACCAGTTCCAGCCCGGCCGCCGTCAAGGTTTTGTCCATTGCACGATACCAATCGAGGCTATGCAGGCGCGGATCACAAACCACCCTGGCGCCCGCTGGCAATTGCGCCACCAGCCACTGCGCCTGGGGCTCATCCACCAGGTGATGATAGGCAAACAGGTCGGGGGACACTTCATTGCGCACTTGCACGGTATAGCGGCCATCAACAAAGATCGCCGCCCGCTGCGCCAATACCACCGCCACGCCGGCGGAACCGGTGAACCCGGTGAGCCAGCGCAGACGCTCGTTGTGGGCTGGCAGGTACTCACCCAGGTATTCGTCCGCCCGGGGAATAATCAGTGCGTCATAGCGCCCCTGTGCCATCAGTTCGCGCACAGCGGACAGGCGCGGTTCAGCAGCGCTCATAGTACCGCTCTAAGTTTATGCAAAGGGGAGTAACACGGCACGGGATGCGCCGCGCCACTAAAACGCAACGTGGGGGCACTACTCTACGTAGAGATCGAAGTCTGACTTCGAAATGCCACAGTCGGGACATTCCCAGTCCTCAGGGACATCCTCCCAACGGGTGCCAGCCGCAATGCCGTCGTCCGGCAGGCCTTCGGCTTCATCGTAGATGAAACCACAGATCACACACTCATATTTCTTGTAATCGGTATTGCTCATTCTTGCCTATCTCTGTGTAATTCAAAGTGAAAATTATACGTCACATCTACGCCACAACAGGGCGCTCTCGCCCCAGGGTGGTCAGTAGATCTATACCATTTGCTACAAGTCACCCGCCAGGGCGATGCGGAAACCACCAGCCTCCGGCGCCGCCACCAGTGACAGCGCCTGTTCCAACTGCTGATCCAGTCTTTCAGGGCTACTCACCAGGATATCCAGACTGTATTTACGGCCCTCCAACTGCAGTTCCCCCGCCGCCTCCAAGGGACCGGCAAGGGTGAGAACCTCTCCCAGCAGGGTTCCCCCGGGGGGCTGCTTAAAATCGAGAGCATAAGTACCCAGTTGCACCGGGCCGCGGGGCGATTTCCAGGTGCCATCCTGCCAGACCACCCTACCTTCTCCGCCGTAGGGCAGGCCATCACGCATCTGCAGCTTTGCCAACTGCAGGGAAAAGCTCCCTGCCAGGGCGACGGGGGCGAACTGGCGTAACAAGTCCGCATCAATCCTTCCATCCAGCTCAACAATATCGATGTCGCGGGCCCCGCGCAGGGCCAATTCGCCGCTGATGGACTGGCTCCCCCACTCACTACTCAAGGTCAACCGCGGTGCCAGGGTAAGCAGGGACAAAGGATGCAGCGACCACTTTACGGCGCCAAGGTGCAAATAGCCCGTGGGTAAGCGCAGCATGCAGCGACTGGCACTCCCCTGCCACAGGGTGCCGGCCAGTCCGCTCATAAGCACCTGCTCCCCGGGTAGAACCAGGGACAGCATGCGGGCAGGAGCAGAGGCCAGCAGACTACACAACAAGACCAGAACCAGGGCCACGCCCCAGGCGATACGGATTAGGCGCATACTATCCAGCCTGCGCGATGCGTACTGTAGCGTTGACGCGTCCTGCGGACCCAGCCTGCGTCACGGAAACTTCACGCACCAGCAGGGCCTCCCGATATTCCATCTCGTGCAACCACTCCAGCACATCATCGAAGGCCGCATTTTCCAGCCGCACCTGGATATCCCCCCGACTGCTGGGTTGCAGGCGACTAACCTGCAACTCCATGCGACTGGTCGATTGGTTAATAAGGGAAGTCAGGTTGCGCCTGGTATTGACGCTGGCGCCACCGTCGCGCAGCTGCAACAGCTCAGAAACCATTGCATCTACCCGCGCCAGTGATCCTGCGATAGCGCTGTTTTGTACTTCCAGGGCATCCCGCTTAGTGGCCAATGGCGACCATATAAGCACGAACAATAGATAGAGCCCAACGGCCAGGCTCAGTATGAAAAGGCTCATCTGTTCACGCTGGTTAAGCTGGGCGAACCAGTCTTTCATGAGCGCTCCCCCACCCGCAGGCGCGCCCGCACACGGTCACCCTGGGCACTACTGCTTTCCATCACTGCCTCCAGGCCGGCCTCATTGATGCGACTGCGCAGTTGTTCCACACCTTCAAAATCCGCCGCGACGATATTCATGCGCATCTCATCGCCCTTCTCGTTGTAATTGATACTGGCAATAGTGGTATCGGACATATCGGCAACAACCAGGCCAATGCGCTCCATTAAACTGACAAAACCACTGCTTTGGCCAGTGCCGCGCAGGGCATCCAATTGGCGGCGCAGTTGTTTCTCAGCGTCAACCACCGCTCCCTTGGGGAAGGCCTTGCGATAACTGTCCTGTACCGCGCCACGCAGCGCCAGGTTTTCTGCAGTCAAATTGCGGTAATCGGCATAGGTAGCGACCAATTGCAGTAAAAAGGCTACAGCAAACAACGCCGCCACTGCCCGCCACTGCCCCCACCATCGGGCAAATGGCAGGCGCGGGGCGAAATCTCCCTGCAGCAGATTCAGGTTAAGCTCCGAGGATCCACTTAACAGCAAGGCGGCATAGAGATTGCCGTTGCGCCACTGCACTTTGTCATGCAGGGACGCGGGCAACAGCCCGGTATCGGCGGACTGGTCACGACCATATACGACGATTGCCTCCGGTTCACCCTGCTCAGCCAACGCACCCTGCAACAGGGTGCTGACCAGATCACTTTCGACAGTAAAGCCCTCGCAGTGCCCCAGGCGAACAATGACACCATCGCCCTCCACCACCAGGCACCACTCACCCTCCTGCCATGGCAGCAATAGCGGTTCGGGCCGCCATTGCGAGATACCCGCAAAGTCTGCCAGCAAGGCCTGCCAGTCCAACATATTTGCGCGGGCACAAATGGCCACCGCCATAGTATCTTTGTCCAGGCTGCAGGAAGCGAAATGCAGGTCGTCAATATCCTCGGCAACCTGCTCTTCCAGGGCGAAGGGCAAGGACTTATTGATATGTTTCTTTTCGGCGGCGGTCACCGGCAGGGTCAACAGGCGGGCATCCGCACCGGGCACAGCAAAGCACACACCCAGGCGTCGCTGGGCCAGAGCGGCGCGCAGGTTTTCCCGGGCGATATCATTGTCCAGCCACTGGGGCTCATCACTGGTGCCTGGCGGATACCAGGCCAGGCGATCCCCGACCAGACGTACTACGGCTGTGGTGTGCAAATTTACCTCTTCCTTACACTTAATTTCTTACAGTCTACAGCGGTGGGCACAAAGGCTGCTTCTCCGGGCTGTAACTACAGACTGGCACTGACCCTGACAAGTGCTTCAACCTGTCGATTACTGCGATGCAGCACACTGTACAAGCGCATGTTGCGCTCGGCAACCTCCACTTCGGCCCGCAGCAGGAAGTAGGAGGAATTCTGGTCCAGCAGCCCCTTGATCCCGCCCATTTTGTCCCCTCTGCCACCAAATGCCGGATGGTCGATCAGGTCGCCTACATCCTCGAAGCCATTCTCTTCCCGGAACTGCACCAGCGCTTCACCATCAGCTTTACTTAGGGGACTGAGGTTCTTCTCATCATTGATAGAACGCAATAACATCCCCGGTGCCGTGTGAATATTCAGGGGCTTGGGGTCCTGCGGCCACACTGTCACCCAGGGCAGCAATGCCTGATAGATTTCCGGCGTCATATTGGCTACCGCCCGCAGCTCACTCACGCTGGCCATCGGCCGGTTGGCCGCCCGATGGGCCGGGGTCCTGCCGTAATAATAGTCATCTTCAGCACCCTCGGGCCGGGGAATGCTATCCGCATCCAGCCAGTCACTGACGGCCTGGGTAATACTGATAGCCTCATACTCACTAACCGGCGGCTCCTCCAGCGCCTGCAGCAAACGAATAAACTGCTCCTGCGCCGCAGTGAAGCGCGGCTGGCCGGTACCCTGCTTGGCCGGCACTGCCAAATGATTCAGGTTGAAACGCCCCTGCAAATCCTCCAACGAGCCGGTAAGCCAGCCCCCTTCATCCAGCGCAAAGGCCTGCTGCTGACTTGCCCATAGCTCGCCCAGGTCATCCCGCGCCTGCTGTTTTTCCTTATCCTGGTCGTAATCCAGGACCAGCGCCTTGGCGGCCAACTCTTCGGCACCGCGCAGATAGGCCTGGGCCTGTTCCGCCAGCAGGATACTGGCAGTGCGCTGAAAATAACGATTGAACTGGCTCTTCATAGCGACCACCAGGGCGGTACTCAGCGCGAACACCAGCATTGCCACTACCAAAGCGGCACCTACCTGTTGGCGCGCCGCTACCGGGGAGGAAAGACCGGATCTAGAGGGGCGGTAGTGCATACATGCGCCTCATTTCACCCCAGTCATCCAGCTGCAAACGGATTTCCAGCGCCACCGGTGGCGACGCCGCGCCAGCACCGGAAGCCTGGTCATCCACAATCCAGCTCTCCACCCAGTCACGGGTGTCCAAGCCGGAACCGCCACTCTCTTTTTGCACGCCCTGCAGGGAAGCCAGGAAGGCCAATTCCATATACTCCACACCATCCAGCAGCAGCACACTCTGTGGCTCGGTATTTCCGGCCCGGTCCAGCACTGTATAGGAATCGCGCCACAGGGCCTCGTCTTCAATGCGGTAATTGATCCGCTGCAGGTTACTGCGGGGATTGGCGTTGGGGTTATGCCAGCCTGCCCGGGTAAAACTCAGGGCGAAGCGCGCCGCGGGACCACCGGACATGGCGGGCTCCTCCTCCCCAAACTCGTCACGCACGGGTCGCGGCACGAACTGGCGCAGGTCACGGGAAATGATCATCCACGCGCGATTAATCTCATAGGTCCTGTCCGTGGTCTCACGCATACCCTCCACGCCCACAATGACGCTGGACAAGCTGGTGTAGGCGATCATCGAGACAAACGCGGTAATCGCCAGGGAGATCAATACCTCGACCAGCGTAAAACCCTGTAACTGTCGCTGCAGGGCCATCAGGATTCCGGACCTGGTTGTGGCGAGGAATCAGCGGGTGGGTCGCCATCGGTCTGCCCAGAGCCACCTCCGCCGGGCACCAGGCCTTGCAGGTCGACTTGCAAGTCCGAGGACATAAAGGCTACCAGCGTATAAAGGGGATTATCCCTCTGCTCTTCCTCCGCTGCCACCGTGATTTCAATGCGAAAAAACTGTGCTACCTCGGTGGTAGTGGTTTCCAGCCACCAGTACCAGTCCCGATCCGCCAGTTGCGCCTG
>CBDTVJ010000280.1:0-5801 GCA_965363655.1 uncultured Halieaceae bacterium
CAGGCTTGCCTGTCCTATTGGCTTGTCGCTACCGTCGCTACAACCTGCCGCGCCAGTGACAAGTACCACTGGAAGAAATATTGCGCAATGCCATCGTGATCCCATTTCCCTTTACTCTCCCCAATATAACAATGCACAGCGTTCACCGCGCAGCCCTACTTCGCTGGGGAGTCTATATCACTCTTACAGTTAAGGTGGTGTGACATAGTGTCGCAGGTATTTGGTGCTTCGAGACCGGAAAATTGGAGCAGCACAGCGATCACCCCTCCCTACTCTACCTTTGCAGTCGACTTGTACTCAGTAGATTGACAGGTATATCACTGTGACAACGTAGATCACCAGAATCATTACACTCTCCAGGCCGATATTGGCTATACCCTTGCGCTCGCGGTACATCAGGCCCATCAGCAGTACACTATTCATCAGCATTGCACTGCCCAACCAGAGTTTTTCAGTATCTGTGATCGCGGCGTAGATAGAGCCCTCCCGATAGAAAAAATCAGATACTGCAATGAACAATGTGTCAAAGGCATTACCTCCGACAATGTCCCCCACCGCGAGTGTCAGCGCTCCCAGCCTGATCGCGGTAACGGCCACGACCAATTCCGGTAGCGATGTGGCAACTGCGATAAATATCCCGCCCACAATACCAGCCGACCAACCAGTCTGCTCCACGATCGCCATTCCAGAACCGGCTATCAGCCAGCCAGCGACGGCAACAGCGAGAGCGCAAACACCAAAATTAATGAACAATTTCAAGTTTGACTGCCCGGCTGACCTCTCATGCCTGTTATGAGCAGACTCTCGAACAGTGCCCTGCGTCATCCGCGGCAACCACATAGGTTTCTCATGGGTGTCAATCAGCAGTTTCACTGTGAACAGGTACACTACGACCAGTAGCAGCGAGGCAGGATGAATTGCCAAAAAACTGGCGTGGGGCAGGTTAAACGCGATCAGCAGGATACACAGCAGCAACATTAGCTGCACCGACATCATAAGATTTTCCACCGATGCAGCCGCGAATTCGAGATTGGCCTTACGATACAGTAGATCCGCAAGAACCAGGAACAGGGTTTGGGCTGCGATTCCCCCCAGGGAATTACTTACAGCCAGACTGGCTTCACCATGCCAGGCAGCTGTCGCCGATGCCATGATTCCTGACAGCGATGTGGTCGCGCCGATGAAAATCGCGCCCGTAAACGCCTCCCCCATCCCTGTAGCGGCTGCAAGGTCCCGGGCAAGGTAAGTCATGCGTATGCCAAAAAAACCGATCAGGCAAGCTGACAGAAGAAACAGAACGATGCTGAATGCGATGTGATTGTTTAGCAGGAACGAGGCCATGGAGGAATATTTCTTTGTAATAATCAGCGGCAGCTGCAGAAATTTACCCGGTTACCTGGTCGATCTGAGCAGACCACGTGTATAAAGCGCGATTTTGAAGTATAGAGAGCGCTCCCAAGTCTAACCCATTTTCACGGCAAGAAGAACGGGCCAGCATCTCTCTACTTCAAATAGAGCATAAATCCAGGCATGATGAAATGGAGTCACCCCATGAGCATATCGCAGCTCATGGGACGACTCCGATGCGCCAGACTATGAGCCGCCGTTACGTACCAGCTTAACGTCCCAGACAGTGGGTGTTCCCTGTTCACAGTTCGCCACGCCCTTCAGTGCTTTCATACCTTTTTCCCAACCACCGCCATTCACGTACAGCTCATAGGCTGCAAAATAGTCGGTCCAACTTTTGAAGGTCGAGACACCCCAATAATCAAAATTGCGGTCCGCTGTGCCGCCCAACATTGGGAAAAACATATAGTTGGAGTTTTTAGCTCCCAGGGAACGCATCGCAGAGGAATAGTTCTTGTGAGCGGCAACCGCCTTACTCCAGTCACTGCCTTCTTCGATACTACATTGTGTGAACATCACCACGCCATCCCCTGGAGGGCCGTCCGGTGAACTTATCTCTATGGAAGATGCCAGCGAATGGGCGCCACAATCGATAACGCTGTCGAACGCCGCCTGGATATCGCTGCCGGATGCCATCCAGTCATCCAATCCCTTACCCATCGCATTGCCTGACTCATATCCACCCAACCACACCACCTGCGGAAGCTCCCTGAACTGGCCAAACCTGGGGGTCAAAATCCAGGCAGAATAGCCGGAGTCGTTCTTATCCGACCACTTGTTAAAGCGCTCGGTCACTTGCATCAAGTCCTTCATATCCTTACCAGGCTGCATGTTGCAAAAGAAGGCTTCCAGGGGCGCCGGCGAGGCGGCTTCCTGGGCTTGCGTTGTTTGTGTCCATGTCCATGTCGATACCGTCACCGTAAACATCAGTGCTGCTGTTATTCTTGCTTTCATGTTTATTATCCTTGGTTATTTAGTAACCTGCTCTTAAGTGAATAGCGACAGGTAACTAGTCAAGATAGACGATAAACGAAATTGTGCAATTTCCAGCCAAACACATTCAAATCGACAAGTACCCGGGGTAATGCTGTGTAGGTACCAGCAGTTAATCGGGCTATACTGCTCGATCGATTCCAGCCCGACGCCAAATAGGAATATCCATGCGAATTTTGATCGTACTCACATCTCATGACCAGCTGGGAGATACCGGTGATAAAACTGGTTTCTGGCTGGAAGAGTTTGCCGCACCCTACTACCGATTACTGGATGCCGGTGCCGAGTTGACCCTGGCGTCGCCCGCTGGAGGGCAACCACCACTGGACCCAAAAAGCAGCGAGGCGGATGCCCAAACCGAGGCGACCCATCGCTTCAATGCTGATCAGCAAGCTCAAACGATACTGGCCAATACAGTTAAGCTGGCTGACATAGAAACGGATAATTTTGACGCGGTGTTTTACCCGGGTGGGCACGGTCCGCTGTGGGATCTTACCACCGACCAAAACTCCATATCTATAATTGAAAGTTTTGTAGCCGCGGCTAAACCGGTTGCCGCAGTCTGTCACGCTCCAGCCGTATTGGTGCACGTCCGCGACGCACAAGGAAACTCACTGGTACAGGGAAAACGAGTCACAGGCTTCAGTAACAGTGAGGAAGCGGCGGTAGGATTGAGTGATATTGTGCCGTTCCTGCTTGAGGACAAGCTCATTCAATTGGGTGCCAGCTACGAAAAAACAGAGGACTGGCACCCACTCGCCGTTACTGATGGACAACTCATCACCGGACAAAATCCAGCCTCATCAGAAGCCGTTGCAGATGCGTTACTTGCGCTACTCCAGTAGCGCGGCGCCGTCCTGGTCAGCAAAGACCAGCATAGCAAGTCTACTGTAGGGCATACATTGTTCATGAGCGCGATCACACAATATCGATTCCAGGGCTGACTAAATCTTAGTATGGAATTATATTGATGACTACGATTTATCAGTTTGAAGCGTCGCCATTTTGTGACAAAGTCAGGCGCGTCTGTCGCTATAAAAAACTACCGCTTGTCGTCCAGGAAGTGTCTCTTCCAGGGGCCGCAAAATACAGCTCTGCAAAAAAACTCCCTGTGATTGATGACGATGGTGCTCGCGTCGACAAGCTTACCAGCGGGTGAGGGGCACGGTGTGTCGCCGCCCTACTCCACTGCATCCTGGGATGATAGGCCAATTGGATCGAACAACGGAGGCATTTTCATGTTAAAACGATTGAAATCTATCTGGCATCCGGAGAACTTTCACCTGCACCACATGGTGGGTCGCAACAAGCCCTTTTTCGAAGGCTGGTACTTTAAAGTGGTCGATGCGTCAGGCATGCAACCCTATGCGATCATCCCCGGAGTCTTTCTCGGCGAGGACGCACACGCTTTCATCCAGGTACTCAATGGCACTGCCGGCACGTCGGTTTACCACCGTTTTCCAATCAGCGAGTTTCATGCCGACACCAGCACCTTCGATGTCCGGATAGGTCGCAACCGATTCACCCGATCCGCAATCATACTCGACATCAGGGCCGACGAAACCAGCCCGCAGCAGGCTTTACAAGGTACGATTCAGTTCGATGACTGGAATGGGTGGCCGATAACTTTGACCAGCCCCGGTGTTATGGGCCCTTACAGTTTCGCGCCATTTATGCAGTGCAATCACGGTATTTTAAGTATGGACCACGCGCTTGGTGGCGAGTTAACCGTGGATCAGCAGTGTATTTCCTTCGATGGCGGCCGGGGGTATATAGAAAAAGATTGGGGCCGTGGCTTCCCCAAAGGCTATACCTGGGCCCAGAGTAATCACTTTGGCGAAGATGGCATCTCAATCAGTGCCTCTGTCGCCAGTATTCCATGGCTCACCGGGTCATTCCGCGGCTACCTGATTGGCTTTCTACTGCGCGGCAACCTTTACCGGTTCACTAACTATACAGGGGCCGTAATCGAACATATTTCCGTGGATGATGACAGCTACCGACTCACGGTACGTAATCGAAAGCAGCGACTGGAACTGTGCGCGACAAGAACCGGAGGTGCACTACTCCACGCACCCTATGAGAAACAGATGGTAGAAAGGGTGGCGGAGACGATGACATCAAAAGTCGAGCTGCGCTTCGAATCGATTGCCAGCGGCGAGACCATTTTCGAGGGCTGCGGCGACCACGGATGCCTTGAGGTTCAAGGCGATCTCGAGGACATTCTTCACGTCTAAAACCGTGAGATATTCGCGTGCCACATGGCAATGCCCCGCCGCGAGAATTACACCTGTTTCCGCCCAACCTAATGCCTTAAATTATATAGGGTTATATGCCCATAACTGGCTGTTTTTATTCTATACTTTATGTAATGAAGCTTCTTATGCAGGCAATACAGCCCCGGCGTTCCGCCTGGCTATCGTTCGTCCTCTGTATTTCCACTGTTGCCTTGTGTGCGGTGGCGGTAGCACCGCGTGCGGAACAGGGAGTCGAAAGCCACCAGCGCTTTATCGAGCTGGACAGTGAGCTGCAGGGCATCAAGGAGGAAATCCTGGCAATCAACCGGGATATGCGCGCACTTGAGGAGATGTCACTGTACCCCCAGGGTCAGCAGGTGGTGGTGCTGGTGTCGATCGCGGCTGGTAGCGGACTGAGCGCCGCACGGATAACGCTGAATATCGACGGTCAAATAGTGGGCCGGCATGACTACACCGAGCAGGAGAGCGACGCCTTGCTCAACGGCGGCGTGCACCGTTTATACTCCGGTGGGGTCAGTGAGGGAGAGCACCGGGTGGAGGTTTCGCTGTCCGGTCACCGCACCAGGAAGAAGCCCTTCACGCAGCGAAACAGCACCACCATTCACAAAGCGCCGGGGCGCAAATACCTGGAGCTGCACCTGGGTCCGGGAGAGAGAAAGTCGGAACCCGCGTTGACGATACGGGATTGGCAGCAGTGAGCTGGGGGCGCGCCAGGGCGACAATATACCCGCTTCTGGGCGGCCTGCTGTGCGGGCTGGCCACTACAGCCAGCAGCGCTCAAGATGACGAACGACTGCGAGAGCTGCTCTACGGAGAAGCCCTGTTTTACTCCCAACAACAGGACTATGCAGCGGCCATCAGCCACCTGCAGTTGGCCGAAGATCAAGGTCTGCTGCCGTCTTCACCGGAGAATGCCAAGTTGTTACTGGCGCGCATGAAGCTTGCCTACGGCATGCACCTCGAAGCCGGTTTCGATCTACACGCGCTGCCCGGCGGTGCCACTGCGACACCGGAACGAAACCGGGCCTGGTACGAACTGGGCAGGGCTTTCTACAAGAAGGGCTACAGCGGGGCAGCAATGGAGGCCTTGACGCAGGTACAGGGTGACCTCCCCGAGGATGTCGCAGGTGATTACCAGTTACT
>CBDTVJ010000281.1:0-5772 GCA_965363655.1 uncultured Halieaceae bacterium
GTCAGATTCACCTGGCCGCGGAGCGATTACGTGGGTGACTACAGGCGCTGGCGAATTTTGGGCGCGGGGCTGGTGATTGCAGGCACTGTCTTTTTTGTTGCCTGCACTATTTTGGGATACATCTACTCTGTCAAAATCATCTATGACGCTTTGATCGCAACCCTGATAATCGCGATTGGATTGATTTTTCTTTATAACCTAATGCAACGGTGGCTGCTGGTCGTGCGCCGTAGGTTGCGTTTCAGGGAATTGCTTGCTGCCAGGCAGGCGCTTGACGATGACCAGGAGCGTGAGGTCGACCCGGAAGACATCGACCTCCCGGCACTGAGCGCGGCGGTCTCCAAGTTATTGACTTTCGGCACCCTCGCCCTGGGAGCGCTTGGTTTCGCATACGTGTGGGCTCCCCTCTTCCGGGCTCTGGAGGCCATGCAGAGGATAACACTGTGGACGGTAAGCGGCACAGCCGATGGTGAAGCTATTGTGGCGAGTATTACGCTGGCATCGCTGGCATTGGCACTGCTCATTGGCGTCATGACGTTTGTAGCCGCACGCAACGTGCCCCAACTGTTGGCGTTGTTGCTAATGGGCATAGAGGGCTCTACACCGGGATCGCGCTACGCGATCAGAAAATTGCTCGGGTATTCCATTGTCGGCGTGGGCGTCATTGCGGTCCTCTCCACCCTGGGACTTCAATGGAACCGCCTGCAGTGGCTGGTTGCTGCTTTGGGCGTCGGCATTGGGTTTGGATTACAGGAGATCATTGCCAACTTCATCAGTGGCTTGATTATCCTTTTCGAAAGGCCTATTCGTGTGGGAGATTTGATAACGGTAGGAGATAGTTCCGGACAAGTCATCCGGATCCATATTCGGGCCACGACCATCCGTGATTTTGATGGCAAGGAACTTTTGGTTCCCAACAAGGAATTTGTCACTGGCCGCCTGTTGAACTGGACCCTGAGCAATACCGACATCAGGATGACGCTGGAGGTGGGCATTGCTTACGGCAGTGACGTGCACAAGGCTGTGACTATCCTCGAAGAATTGCTCCGCAGCCATGACATGATCCTCGATGACCCCGCGCCTGACGTTATATTCCGCGAGTTTGGAAGTAGTTCACTGAACCTGCTCGCACGGTATTTTTTCAATGACGTTGATCGACGCGCGTTCCTGCTCCATGACCTGCACATGAAAATTAATGACGCTTTCAAAGAAAATGGAATTGTCATTGCCTTCCCGCAAATCGATGTCCATATGGATCCGAATTTTTCTCATCTGCCCGTTGGCGAAAGGCCGCTACCGGGCAGCGCCCAGGAATAAGTATGGGGGGATACCGAAAAAGGGGTCGATACCGAAAAAGGGGTCAGAGCCCTTTTCTTTCTCCCCAAGTTAATAGACCAGATTTCTGGTCTATTTGTTTGACCTTCATTATTTAGACTAGTAATCTGGTCTAGTAACTAAAGAGGGTGCAGCAATGTTAGAAGAAATTGGCTCGTATGACGCCAAGACCAAACTTCCTGAAATTCTCCGCCGTGTAGAAGCGGGTGAATCCTTCACTATTACCAATCGCGGTAAACCTGTTGCTGATGTGGTGCCCAGTCGCAGCGGCAGCCATTTAAAAGCACAATCAGCCATTAGCAATATACTGGCTGCCAAAAAACATGTCGTATCTGATGAGGTTCTGGCAAGTTTTAAGGAAACTGGACGCAAATGAGTCAGTATGTTTTAGACAATTCTGTAGCCATGCGCTGGCTATTGGCCAGCAAGAAGAAAGCAGATCAAGCATATGCTGAAAATGTTTTGCAGAGTCTGATCGACGCTGAGGCTGTTGTACCGAACTTATGGCACCTTGAAGCAGCGAATGTGCTTTTAGCTGCTGAAAAACGCGGGGATTTGGAACCCGGTGAAGTGGAGAGATTTATTGCTCAACTTGAGAGCCTGCCTATTGTGGTTGACCCCCTTACGTCACATCAAGCGTTTAGCCGAGGCCTGGGCTTGTCCAGGGCCTATAACTTGAGTAGCTATGATGCTGCATATTTGGAGTTGGCCATTCGTGAAGGGCTACCGCTGGCCACCTTGGATAAAGGTTTGATTAAAGCTGCAAAGAAAACGGATGTTCCAGTTTACTTAACATAATGATCTGGATCGCGGTATCAGCGTCTTCAAATACTCCGAGTATCTGGTAGTAATCGTTTAATTCCATATAAGTCATTCCGCGGAAGCAGCTCACCTCGATACACAATCCATCCTCGATTATTATCTGGCAGAAGCAGGTCAAAAAGCGGCTCTGGGCTTTGTCGATGCCCTGGAGAAAGCCTATGCGCTCGGTCAGGACCCAAAAAAAGAGATATCAAGTATGAGTCAAATGGCTGAAAAAAACCGGATCTTGACATATCATGATATGTCAACCATGCTGTCCCTATGGATAGTATAAAGATCAGTTCAAAAGTCGACGAAGACACCTGGAATGAACTCAAGGCGCTGGCCGCAGAGACCCACCAGAATGTGTCTGGCTTGCTCACGGAAGCAATACGCGACTATGTAAAAAGAAAGCGCCTACGTCCCGAGGTTCTGACGCACCTTGAGCAATCGATGGCTGAAAACGAAGAGTTGGGCAAGTTGCTTGCAAAGTAAAACCGTTGCCTTCCTGAGCCGCGATGAAGTGCTGGAAATTCACAGTGCCCTGCTGCAACGTTTTGGTGGTCCGGCTGGAGTGCGTGACCTCGGACTGCTGGAGAGCGCCCTCTATCGTCCCCAGACCGGGTACTACGCGGATCTTGCGGAGATGGCGGCGGCGCAATTCGAATCGCTGATTATGAACCACCCCTTCGTTGACGGTAACAAGCGCGTTGCCTTTTTTGCGACCGACGTCTTCTTACGCCTGAACGGTTACAAGCTGAAGGTGGACGCAAAGAAGGCGCACCGATTCCTGATCGGGCTGTTGGAAACCGATTCCTGTACTTACGAGCAGTTACTGCCGTGGATACGCATGCATGTAGTAGCCTTGGCGCAATAGATCAATCATTCGCTTTGGCGCACTGGCCGGCGGCGGGCAGTCAAAAGATGTGCAGATATTGGATTACCATAGATAGAGGAGTCGGAAATGGACAAGCAACCTAAAAATCCGTTCCATCCCGGCGAGATGCTACTCGAGGAGTTTCTTGAACGCCAGGGTATGAGTCAGGCTGAGTTTGCCAGGAAAATAGGCTGGACCAAGGCGCGACTCAATGAGATTGTTCGCGGGAAGCGTGGTGTAACAGCAGAGGCGGCATTGGACCTCGCTGACGCTTTGGGCACCTCAGCAAAACTCTGGATGAACCTCCAGGTGACATATGACCTGGATAAGGCAGTCGCCGCCAGGAAGTTGGCATAGTGGCCTGTGGGGCAAATGTCTTTTCACTTTTCAGTCACCCGGTGCACCTCCGCCAAGCGCAACAAGTTGTTGCCGCAGTAGCCTGTTTTCCCCGCGTAACTGCTGCAGTTTCTCCATCAGCGACAGGACGACTGCGATGCCCTCCCAGTCCAGTTCCAGGTCCTGTTGCAGGCGTATTGCCCGGCGCAGTGTTGCCAGCATTTGGGGTTCGAACTGCCATTCCTCCGGGCGCTGTCCGCGGGGCTCGACAATGCCGTGATCCACAATGACGATGATGGTCTCTGCGGGAATACGGACACATTGGGTGATTTCTGTCAGGGTCAGTACATAGCTGCGCTCATTCATGCTGTTTTCCCCCAGTTTTCGCGTGCATCAAAATCGGATACTTCTGCCAGTTTCTGCCACAGTTGCTTTTCTTCATCGCTGGCTGCCTGGGGTAGCGTTACCCCGAGTACGACATAAAGGTCGCCCTGCTTGCCATCCCGGCCCAACCCCTTACCCTTGAGCCTCAGGCGTGCACCGTTCTGGCTGTTGGCTGGTACCGAAAGGTTTACCTTACCGTCGAGAGTGGGTATTTCCAGCCTGGTGCCCAGCATCGCCTCCCAGGGGGTGATTGGCACAGTCATTGTCAGCGTGGCGCCTTCGACGCTATACAGCGGATGTTCGGCAAACTGTATCTGCAGATAAAGATCGCCATCCGGCGCATCACCGATACCAGGGGCGCCCTGGCCTTTGAGTCGGATGCGCTCGCCATCGATCACACCTGCGGGAATCTTTACCTTCAGGGTTTTGTCGCGGTAAGACAGCTGACGATTGTCGTCAAATTGTGGCACCCGGAAACTGATGGTGCGGGTTTCTCCCCGATGGGCCTCCTCGAGAAACACCGCCAGGCCCATTTCGATATCCTCACCGCGCTGGGCGAACTGTTGTCGAGAAAAACCCTGGTGTGAACCGTGCCCGGCCTGGCCAAAAATATCCTCGAAGAATTCCGAGAAGCCGCCCTGGTAATCTCCGCCTGAGGACTGAGAACCACCGTGCTGCCAACCGGGGGGTGGTTCGAAACCGCCTGCGCCCCCATATTGTTTGAGGTTGTCATACTCGGCGCGTTTTTCCTTGTCCTTAAGCACCTCATAGGCTTCCGCAACTTCCTTGAAACGCTCTTCGGCATCGGTCTCTTCACTGAGATCAGGGTGAAATTTGCGCGCCAATTTGCGGTACGCCGTCTTGATCGCTTTCGCGTCAGCGTCTTCAGGTACCCCTAGTATCTTGTAGTAATCCTTGAAATCCATATCAGTCAGTCTGCCTATTGCTCAGCTAAAGTCATGCAAGCCAGAATAGACTGAGTTGGCACGAAGTGCCACGCTTACTGCTGGGGAAAAGGTGGAGAAAAGGGGTCAGAGCCCTTTTTAGATGTAGGTCCGTTTCAGGGCTTGTCTTCGAGGCCCCGCCTTTTTACGACTTAGAGAATCAAAGTACATAGAAAAGAGGTCAGGCCCCTTTTCTTTCTTATTTTGCACCTCATAACCGGAGGCAATAGGAGGTAAGGTTCAGAGTCCGTATTTGATGTTCCAGTTTATTGTAATGTTCATACAATAAGCATCGGTGCCATAGAACCAAGGATGGTCAACACGATGCCAAGGAAGCCACGGCTATTTGTGCCAGGCCTCCCCGCGCATATTGTGCAGCGGGGCAATAACCGGCAGCCGATATTCTTCGAAGAGAGCGATTTCAGGCTCTATCTTTCATTGCTTGCCGAGGCGCGAGATCGATACGGATGTACGGTACATACGTATGTGCTGATGACGAATCACGTCCACCTGTTACTGACGCCTGAAGAACGCTCATCAATAAGTAGCGTAATGCAGTACGTCGGCCGAAAGTATGTACCCTACGTTAATTCAAAGTACGGTAGGAGCGGCACATTGTGGGAGGGGCGCTTCAAGGCAAGTACAGTTGAGACTTCGAACTACCTTTTGGCCTGTTATCGCTATATCGAGATGAACCCTGTGCGTGCCGGTATGGTCGCACACGCTGATGAATATCGCTGGTCCGGCTACCGCCACAATGCGTTGGGTGAGTCCAATGGCCTGATAACCCCGCATGGCGAGTATCTTGCGCTGGGAAAGTCGCTGGACAGCCGGGCGAAATCGTACAGGGGGCTTTTTGATTGCCCGATTTCGGAAAATCAATTGCGCGAAATACGTGATTTCCTTCAGTCGGGGACTCCGCTTGGAAATAATCGCTTCTGCGAGGAAATAGAGGCGGCTCTTACGGCCCATGTTGGCTATGTTTACCGGGGACGTCCGCGCGGCGACTCCAAAAAAGGGCTCTGACCCCTTTTCTGCCTCAGTACGTCGGCCGAAAGTATGTACCCTACGTTAATTCAAAGTACGGTAGGAGCG
>CBDTVJ010000282.1:0-5767 GCA_965363655.1 uncultured Halieaceae bacterium
AGCGGAGAGATCAACGGCAAGTACTGGCAAAAGCGCGTGCAGGTTGGTACTGCCCCGGACACGGAAGAAGTCGCTGCTCACAGAGGCATTGGCAGTATCTGGGCGCGTCGCAAAATCGCCGGGCTGCTGGACCAGAAAGTCACTGGTCGTGACGAGGCGTCGGTGCGCGCCGAGGTGCTGCCCCTGGCACTGTCACACCAGTTGCTCAGCCCCTATACCAGTTTTGTGGCAGTGGAAGAGATCGTATCGCGACCGGTGGCAGAGGGACTGGACAGCAAGGCTGTAGCTAATACACGTCCACGTGGGCAGAGTGACCAGACGTTTGCCTACCCACGCACGGCGACCACTGGCCCGGCCAAAGCCTGGTTTGGTTTACTCGCCCTGTTTATGGCGTTGATGCTGCGGATACTGCGCCAGACAGAGGTGGACCATGTTCCTGCCGCATCCAGGTGAGAGGGGCCGTAGGGTCATTATCTGGTGCCTGCTGCTGGTCGCTCTCCACCAGCTTGGCGGTGCCGCGGTGATCAAGGCCAAGGCCTGGTTGGCCCCGATACTTATCCAGCAGGCCTGGCAGCAGACACTGCTGTCAGGTGGCGAGGCGGTAAAGCCCTGGCCCTGGGCAGATACCTGGCCGGTGGCAAGGCTGTGGGTGCCCGCGCTGGCTGTTGAGCGTTTGGTGCTGGCGGGTGACTCGGGTAATGCGCTGGCCTTCGGCCCCGGTCACGCGCGTGCCTCTGCAGTATTGGGTTCTGCAGGCCTGGCTGTTATCGGTGGGCATCGGGATACCCACTTTGCTTTTCTCAGCAACATTGAACCCGGGCATCGCATCCAGCTGGAGTTACCCGGCGGTGAGCAACGCCATTACCGCGTGCGAGCCTCCCGTATCGTGGATGCCAGTGCAGAGACCCTGTCCCATTCAGGCGTGAGTGAAAGATTGCTGCTGGTGACCTGCTACCCCTTTGACGCCCTGCGTGCCGGAGGTCCTCTGCGCTATGTGGTAAGTGCCTCGCCGGAACTTACTGTGCCCCGGGAGGCGCTTGTTGCTGTCAGCCAGCACAACAGCGACACATGTTGCTGGCCAGACTGATATAATCGCGGCTCATTCAACTCGGGCTGGGTGCGGATACCGATGAGCACACAATTAAAACCACTGGATGCCGTCTGGCTCATGATGGAGTCAGACGATACGCCAATGCACGTCGGCGTGCTGGCCACACTGCGCAAACCGCGCAAAGCCGGTGAAGGCTACCTGGAGCAGTGGGTAGCGCAAATGCGCGAGTCGCGGGACGTCGTCGCGCCCTGGAACAGCCGCTTGGTAAAGCGGCAGGGTGTTTCTATCGCGCCGCGCCTGGTGGAAGAACAGGATTTCGACCTGGATTATCACTTTCGGCACACGGCCCTGCCTGCTCCTGGTGGCGAGCGCGAGTTGGGTGTCGTGGTGTCGCGCCTGCACAGCCAGGCACTGGACCGGCACCGCCCGCTTTGGGAACTGCATTTGATCGAGGGGCTGGAGCATGAGCGCTTCGCGTTTTACCTGAAGGTACATCACGCGCTGGTCGACAATGTAAACGCTATCCCCCTCCTGCTGTCCTGGTTCTCAGAAAGCGCCCGCACCCGTGGCATTTCTCCCCTGTGGTCGCGTCCCATCAATGTTGCACATCCGGGCAACGATCAAACTCCACCCGTTGGTGAGGGTATGGCGGACCTTATGGAATCACTGGGTTCTATCGGCAAGGTCGCTTCGGGTTTTATTCACAATGCCTTCGATCGCGGTACGGACAGCAGTTTTCTTATGCTTCGCGGTACACCGCGTTCGACGCTGAACCGGGATATTAACGCGCAGCGCCGCTTCGCCACGCAGCAGTTCGAGCAACAGCGAATCGAGGCCCTGGCCGCGGCCAGCAACAGTACACTGAATGAGATATTGGCTTATTTATGCGGCAGTTCCCTGCGGCGTTTTTTCAAAGAGTACAACGCGCTGCCGGAGGAATCACTGGTGGGGGCCCTGCCGGTGTCTTTGGCAGAACGCAGTGAAAGCCTGCCGGGCAATGCAATAGCGGGACTTCGTGTCGCCCTGGGCACGCATATCGGAGACCCTCTGGCGCGACTGCAGGCTATCAAGACCTCTATGAAAAAGGTGCGTCGAGACCGCGCCTCACTTCCTGAAGAGGCGGTTACCTCTTACGTATTGATGCGCGCAGCACCGATCTATGCCAGCCAGATGCCGTTGCTGGGACGCCTTGTTCCGCCGATGTTTAACCTGGGTGTGTCGAATACACCGGGGCCGGATAGTCCGCGCTACTTCAATGGTGCGCCACTGGAGGCCATTTATCCCATTAGTCCATTGATGCAGTTTAGGGCCCTGAGCATCGATTGCGTTAGTTATGCCGGAACATTGAATATAGGCTTCACCGGCGCCCGCGACACACTGCCTCACTTACAGCGCCTGGCAGTCTATATGGGTAAGGCGGTGGATGAACTGGAGCTATTGCTGAATGGCCAGGAGGTCAGTTCGTGAATAAATTGACGAAGTTGGCAATAAACCGTGGCCTGGCCCTCAACCGACGTTTTTCTACTGCTGCTGCCAACAGTGTGGACTGGTTATTCAAGCGCGACACGCTGATTAAATCCGGGCGCACCTGGTTCGAACTGGTACACGACAGCGATCTCATGGCGGTGCGCTATTACGAGCTTCCCGAGGACGATGACGTCGAACTGCAGGATGGTAGTCGCATGCCGATTCAGCGCAAGCAACACGCTGTTCCGCTGGTGTTGGTGCCGCCCCTGGGTGTGACCACAGAAACCTTCGACCTGATGCCCCAGCGCAGCCTGGTTAAATTTCTGGTGGCCTCGGGTTTCAAGGTCTATCTGGTGGATTGGGGTAAGCCCAGGAAGGAGCATGGGCACCTGGGCTTGCGCGATTATTCATACACCATGCTCGGTGAGGCCCTGGAGAAGGTCCGCAGCCACTCCGGCAGTGCTGACCTGTCTATGATGGGTTGGTGTATGGGTGGCTTGTTTTGCCTGTTATATCAGGGCCAGACACAAGACCCGCACTTGCGTAACATCGTTACGGTCGCCAGCCCCATCGACCTGGAGAGCGGCGGTGGCGTAATTGCCGGCGTGGCTGGTATCGCCCAGGCCCTGGAAGGTCCGGCGCAGTTAGTGCGAAATTCCTCGAACCTGTGGATGGATACGCTGGACCCGGCGTTGCTGTCGATACCGCCATGGATGACGACGCTGGTGTTCAAATTGACCGACCCCATCGGCAGCGTTACCACCTACTGGGACCTGGTTACGCGGCTGTCCGACCGTGAGTTTGTGGAATCCCATTCCACCACATCAGACTATTTGAATCACATGTTGATGTATCCGGGCGGCGTGTTGAAGGATATGGCCGTCAAGGTGGTGGTAGACAACCAGATGGCCAAGGGCAGGGTTGAAATTGGTGATGCCATTGCCGAGCTCGATGCCATCGATTGTAATTTCCTTGGCTTTGCCGGCGAAACCGATGTGCTGGTGCCGGCGGAGGTCGCCACTCAAATCATCGATATTATCGCTTCAAAGGACAAGGAGTTTCGCGTGGTCCCCGGCGGGCATATGGGTGTGATCATCGGTAGTAAGGCAATCACTGCGGTCTGGGCAGAATCAGTACAGTGGCTGGGAGAGCGTTCGGCCAAGGCAAAAAATGCGGCTGGTAGGAAGGCCCCGGCAAGGGCTAAGGCGAAATCCAGAACCAAAACAAAAACCAAAACTAAAACTAAAACTAAAACTAAAACTAAATCCAGGGCCCGGGCGGGACGCAAATAGGGCGGCAGTCAGCCCAAATTATCACAGTTTGAATTCAGCTTTGATCCCGATATCATAGAGACTTGGGATACGATAATAAAAGGAGCAGTAGGACAAATCATGGCAGATAATCAGCGCGAACATATCCGCTTGAAGATGGATACCAAGGTTTTTGTGGAAGTCATGGCGGCGAGCCCCAGGGATGGCGGCGAGAGCGTTCTGGTGGAATGCGACGTGGTCGATGTTTCCTTTGGTGGGCTTAGAGTCAATCTTGATGCTGAACTGATAACGGGCTCCATACTTTCCATTTGTGTAGTCTTGCCCGCCGTTGAAGACCCCTTTTATTTGGCGGGTGAGGTCAAGTGGAGCCGTCCAAATGAACAGGGAAAGGGCGGTGAGTGGTCAGCGGGCTTTCAGTTATTGGCTTCCAGTGACTCGGATATAGCGCAATGGCGTGAGTTGTTGACTGACGTATAGTTTAACTCGCAGGCTTTATCTTACACCTACCCTGCGCAACGCCATTTTCACATTTCATCCGTTTTTACCTCAAATTTTCTATTCGAGCGCGGTTCGAGCCACTCTGCCATCGGCACTGTAAGCAGCGGTCGCGAATAATTCCTGGCGTATCTCCCCAGGTAATGTCTGTCGGCCAGTAATTGGCCTCCAAAACAGGAAAAAAGAAACTTGACCTTCCAGTAACAGGAGGGTTTAGATTGGTCATATGACTAATCCGAGGGGCTTATGAATATCTCCGAAGCAGCCAACCGCAGCGGTCTCACTGCCAAGACCATCCGCTACTACGAGGACATCGAGTTGATAGCCCCGGCGAGCCGGGGCGACAACGGCTATCGGCAGTATGACAGCCAGGCCGTCGAGGAACTGCACTTCCTGGCCCGTGCCCGGGAGGTGGGTTTTGATCTGCAAGAGTGCCGACAGTTGTTGGATTTACAGCGCGACCGCTCCCGCCACAGCCGCCATGCCCGAGAGCTGGTGTTGGAAAAAAACCAGCAATTACAAAGCCGCATCGAAAAATTAGAGGCTATGCAGAAGGTATTACAGGATATGGCCAGCCGCTGCAGGGGGGATGAAGGGCCCGATTGCGCCATTCTGGAAGATCTTGCCGGCACCGCGGGGGAGGGTTCATGAGTTCCTGCGAACATGACCAGCCCAATGCCGCAGCGACCGCCTGTTCCAGTCACACTCAGAGCGCATGCAGCGACCAGGCGGCGCCTTGCCCCTCAGCAGGCGAAATGGAAGAAGACAGTTGCTGTGAAACTCCTGCGCGCCGCGATTATCTATTCTGGGTGAGCCTGCTGACAGTTGCCGTGGCTTACCCGTTCGGATGGCTGATGCAACATGATCACGCCTCTGCTTTGGGCATTTTCACGAGTGGTATTTTCGAACTGTTTAACCAGATGTGGTGGGGCATAGCCATTGGGATCATTTTCGTTGGCATACTCGGTCGAGTGCCGCGGGAACTGGTTATGGGCATACTGGGCCGGGACGGCGCAGTCACCGGCCTGTTTCGCGCCACCCTTGCAGGAGTGTTCCTGGACCTGTGCAGCCACGGTATTTTGGCTGTGGGCATGAAATTGTATGAGCGTGGTGCAAGCGCCGGCCAGGTAATGGCCTTTTTGTTGGCCAGCCCATGGAATTCATTTTCCCTGACGCTGATACTGTTTGGGCTTATCGGCGTGAACTGGACCCTGCTGTTTATTCTGTTGTCGTTGATAATTGGCATTATAACGGGTGCGATTTTTGACGCGCTGGTGCGGCGCGGCCAACTGCCCGGTAACCCATGGCAGGATGAACTGGCAGAGGTACAGCCTCTGCCCGTCCTGTGGCGGGAATTTCGCCAGACCATGCGATTTTCACTGTCGGGCACTGCAGATATTTTACGAGAAGGCTTTGCCGGTTCGCGTGTGGTGATTCGCTGGTCCCTGTTTGGCCTGGTGTTGGCCGGGCTGATACGTGCCCT
>CBDTVJ010000283.1:0-5756 GCA_965363655.1 uncultured Halieaceae bacterium
ATGAGATCGGCGCTATATCCGATTCGTTCAACGGATTCCTGGATAGCCTGCAACTGAAGTCCGATGTAGCCGCTAACGTGGCTCGTGGCATTCTGTCTACCGAGGTGGATCTGTTATCAGAACGCGATGTGCTGGGGAAATCCTTTCAGCTGATGCTGCGAAGTCTGCTGACCAAGCAACAGGTACTCAAGGATCTTGCGCTGGGCAAGGTGGATGTGCAGCTGGATGTGCAGTCGGAGGAAGATGAGCTGTGGGTGACCATCAACCGCATGATTTACGACATGAAGGATATAGCGGGTAAGGCTGAGATCATCTCCAGCGGCAACTACGCGGTGGAGATAACGCCTCGGTCAGAGCAGGACATTCTGATGTTGGCGCTGTCCGGAATGACTAATACCCTGCAGGCCAATCTTGAAAAATCTGAGGCCGTAAGCTGGCAGCGCACCGGCCAGAATATGCTTAATGATGTGGCCAGGGGCAGCTTAACGGAGCAGGAGCTGACGAGTCGTATTCTGGGTGCCCTGTGCCAACATATGGGGCTACAGGGCGGGGTGTACTGTCACTACGAAGATACCGAAGAGACACTGACGTTCATGGCGGGTTACGCGATCGACCTTGATGAGTCCAGGTATCAGCCGGTGCGCAAAGGTGAGGGCATGGCCGGGCAGGCAGTAGCGGACGGCGCTTTACGGGTTGTTGATGAGCTGCCTGAGAACTACTTCACGGTTCATTCCCTGACGGGCAGTACGCCAGCGACAAGCCTGCTTATCTATCCGTTTGTCTATGAAGATCGGGTTCTCGGGGTGTTGGAGCTGGCGTCACTGGAGTCGATTCGGCCCGCCCACACGGAGTTTCTCGCGCTGGTGGCTGAGAATATCTGTATCGCCATTCTCACCGCACGACGACGCAGCAATACCGACAGCCTGCTGGCGCAGACCCAGCGGCAGGCCAGCGTACTGCGGGACAGGGAAAAGGCGCTCACGGAATCGAATACTCAGCTGGCCGAGCAAACCCGGGACCTGGAGCAACAAAAACGCATTATCGAATCCACCCGGGATGAGCTTGAGAAAGCCATGATGGCTGCTGAGGCGGCGAGTGAGTCCAAGGGTGCCTTCCTGGCCAATATGTCCCACGAGATTCGTACGCCGATGAACGCGATTATCGGTATGTCGGGGCTGGCGCTGAGGACAGATCTGGATGATCAGCAACGCAATTACATCGAGAAGGTCTACCTGTCGGCCGATTCTTTGCTGGGTATCATCAACGACATCCTGGACTTTTCCAAGATAGAAGCGGGCAAGCTGGACATAGAGAAGATTGATTTCCGGCTGGACGATGTGATGGAAAACCTGGCCAATCTGGTTGGCCTGAATGCTGAAGACAAGGGGCTGGAGCTGATTTTCGATATTCCCCCAGACCTGCCTATGACCCTGGTCGGTGATCCCATGCGCCTTGGTCAGGTACTCATCAATGTGGGCAATAATGCGGTGAAGTTCACCGAGAGCGGTGAGGTGGTTATTAGTGCTGAGCTAGTTGATGACAGCGAAGATGAAGTGACTTTGCTATTCAAGGTCAGTGATACCGGCATTGGTATGACGCAGGAGCAGCAGGACAAGCTGTTCCAGTCATTCGCGCAGGCCGACACGTCAACCACCCGCAAGTTTGGCGGTACCGGGCTGGGGCTGGCAATCTGCAAGCGCCTTACTGAGTTGATGGGAGGCGAGATCAGTGTTGAATCTGAAGCTGGCCAAGGCAGCTGCTTTTCCTTTTCAGTACGTCTGGAAAAGCAGCATGGAGAGTCGGAGACGGTACTGCACAGCATTACTGAGACAGGTGACCTGCGGATACTGGTGGTGGACGATAACAAAACTGCCCGGGAAATCAGTACGTCCATTTTGAATTCCTTTGGTTTTCGGGTTGACGAGGCGAGCGGTGGAGAGCAGGCGCTTGCCATGATTGGCGAGGCGGACTCCAGTGACCCTTATCAAGTGGTGATCATGGACTGGAAAATGCCGGTTCTGGACGGCGTGGAAACGATTGCCAGAATGCAGTCTTTGGCGCAGCTTACACACCCTCCGCAGGTGATAATGGCAACAGCTTACGGACGCGAAGAGGTGGTGGAAGCCGCTGCTGGCATCTCGGTCGGCGCCGTTCTCATCAAGCCTATCACGCTATCACGCCTGCACGATTCGGTGATGATGGTACTGGGCCATAGCGATGGGACAAGCCGGCGCTCGATTGCCCCGCGGGAGGTGTCGGACGAGATTAAGGAGCAGCTCCGGGGCGCCCATGTATTGCTGGTTGAAGACAACAAGATCAACCAGGAGCTGGCCTGCGAACTATTGAGCACCCATGGGATTAGTGTGAAGATTGTCAGCAATGGGCAGGAAGCACTGGATATTCTCGATCAGGAAACGTTTGATGGCGTGTTGATGGACTGCCAGATGCCGGTCATGGATGGCTACACGGCAACCCGAAAAATTCGAGAGCAGGCACGCTTTGCGCATCTGCCTGTGATTGCCATGACGGCCAACGCCATGAGCGGAGACCGGGAAAAAGTGCTGTCTGCAGGTATGAACGATCACATCGCCAAACCTATAAGTGTGGTGAAAATGTTTGCGACGCTGGCTGCATGGATCACGCCCGGAACCACTGAGACAGTCGAGCCGCAGAACCTGGCGGAGCATGGCGGGCAACCCACTGCGCTAGCTGGTGAGCTGCTGAACCTGCCCTCGATTGATACCCGGGCGGGTCTTGTACGAACCAATGGCAACCAAAAGTTGTACCGTAAAATCCTGGGTATTTTTGCCGAAGACTACTCGGACTTCGGCAACGACTTCGATCGCGCCCAGCAAAATCGTGACGATTCTGGGGAGGCCACACGGCTCGCCCACACCCTGAAAGGTACCGCTGGCAATATAGGAGCTGGCGCCCTTGAGCGCGCTGCCGACCAGCTCGAAGAGCAGAGCAGGGCGGGCATGGATACGACGCATGCACTGCGGGAGGTAGTGAGTGCCCTAACGCCAGTACTATCAGACATTCAGGGTCTGTCGGATGCCGCCGACGATACTGGCACCAGGACGGCTTTTACGCCAGCAGGTGCTATTCAAATGCTGCAGCAAATCAGTACGATGGCCAAGCAGAGCGATTCCGAGGCGATCAAGCTGGTGGCTGAGCTCACCCTTCTCGCAGCGCCTTTCGATTTTATTGAACAGGCCGGTAAGCTGCAGGATGTGTTGGATCGCTATGACTTTGACGCGGCGCTACCGTTGATAGAGGCCATGCAGATAGGTCTTGGCGAAGTATAGGGTGGCCAAACGCTGTGTGGTAAACAGAGATAGTGGCGCTATCCCAGACAGTCAGATAATCCACTAACCTATCGATAACTCTCTTAACTTGATTGGCAGACCACGTCAGTCAGGATGGGGAGAATCTCCGATGGCTTGGAAACGGGGTAACATGATTCGCCTTGAAAAATACCTACAGTTTTTCAGCCACTTTCCTGGCAATAGTTATCAGCCCTGTCTTTAGTTCTTCTTGATTGATTGGCAACTCTTCTCCGAATGCAATCACCTGTGCCGCAACTAGAATAGCATCGCTATCATTGAGAAGAACGCAGACCTGTGCGTTGTTAAGTATGAATGCTTCCTGGCCCATACCTTCAAGGTACTCAAAGTTGACGCTGCTTTGTTTCTCATAGGCTTTGTAAGCATCGTAATTGCCACGCGAAATTTTGCGGTAAGTTAAATTGTTTCCATCGATACCAAAGTGAATGGAATATTCACATCCGGTTTTGAGCGACTTTGGTGTGCCGAGGGGTAACTTTTCGCTTAGAGCTGCAGCTACATCTTTGGGTGAAATGAACGAGCACCAACTGACGGGCTCTGCTGGCTTCGGTTTTGTAGAAACGGGTGACTTACCGGAAGTTGCAAGCTCAGATTTTGATGATTTTTCCTGTGTTGTTGCCTGATTCTTGTCTTCACTACATGCACCCAACAGAAGAACTGCCGCGAGTAGTAACCTGGTAATGTTTGATGAGCCTTTCATAATCATTCAGTTAATTCCTCTTGAGGGGCGGTGGTACAGGTTAGGTGCATTATATCCATTTACTTCAGCGTGAGTAACATGAAACAGCGGGCAAAGATTTCCACCGTTATTGTTGTTACATATCCCGGTGTTTGCTTTGAGACAGTTATCTATTGTGACGGGTTGCACTTTGTTCAAGGCTCCCAGGATTGTGTCAGTAGCGCTGTTGAAGGAATCCTGTGCGCGCCATTCGAACAGGGGTTCATGCGCACCAGGTTTATTTACACGCCCCCCGTTGATGAATTTGTTACCCTGACACAAGGTTATTTAACACTGGCCCTGAGCAGGGGCCGGGAACAATGAATCCAGGCAGGGATGGTCAAACGGATCACAGTCCCAGCAGCGCTGCTACTTGTAGCACTAGCTGAGCCGGTTCCACCTTTATCAGAGCAGAGGTACTCCACATGAAATCATCCGGCAAGACGCTGATCGCAGCCACCAGCACACCTCTTGCTTCTATCTTCGGGAGTGGCTTCCTCATCATTGTCCCCATCCTGGCGGGCGTCTTGGGTGAGTTCTCCGTGTTCGCCATGGCCGGCGTCTGCGCACTGGCCTATGCGGTGGGAGCCGTGATCCGCTTCAACATCAGAAACGCGGAACCCGTGCTCGCAGACAATCCCCCCGAGTCCACGCGGTCGCTGGAGCGGACTTCCGATCTGGCGCTCATCCTGGCCTACATTGTCTCCGTCTGCCTCTACCTCCACATTCTGTCTTCCTTTGTCCTGGGCGGACTGGGCCTCGACAACGAGACCAGCGAGGACCTTCTCACCACGGCCGTTATCGTTCTCATCATTGTCGTTGGTTTCACGAAGGGGCTGAAGCCCCTCGAGTTCCTGGAGCAGTGGGCGCTCTACATCACGCTGCTCATCATCATGGCCCTCTTCGTCGGCTTCGGGCTCTACGACGCGTCGGCATGGCGGTCTACGGAAGGCCTGATGATGCCGGAGATGCCGCAGAACAGCCCGTGGCTGATCCTTACCGTCGTGGCCGGAACCCTCATCGTGGTCCAGGGCTTCGAGACGCCGCGCTATCTTGGCGACACCTACGATACGGATACCCGCATTCGGAGCTCTCGATGGTCGCAGATCATCTCCACGGCGGTCTACCTGGTCTTCATCGCACTCGCCACGCCGGTCCTCCACGAGTTGAACGGGAAGTACGACGACAACAGTCTGATCGCGCTCACGACGATCGCTGCAGGCGTGCTCATGGTGCCGCTGATTGTAGCGGCCGCCCTGAGCCAGTTTTCCGCCGCGGTGGCGGACACGATGACGGCGACCGGCAACATGGAGGAGACCACGCAGGGGCATCTGAAGGCCCGCTTCGGCTACGTCCTGATCGGCGGGGGCGCGATCTCACTTGCCTGGTCGGCCAACACGCTGGAGATCACCGCGCTGGCGTCGCGCGCGTTTGCCTTCTACTACATGTGCCAGTGCTTCGTGGCGATCACGGTGAGCAAGTCCACGACCCAAAAGGTTGGCATGGCGTGCGTCGCGGCTGCCCTCGCATTCATTGCCGTTTTCGCCGTTCCGGCGAGCTGACGATCACGTGTCATCTGTCCGCATTTTCGCCGTACCGGCATGCCCGAATGGTGGTGGATGACGATGCCACCCAGCTTCAGTTTTCGGCGCGCTACCGCTTCTGAGCGGGGCAAATACTCTGTAGCACGC
>CBDTVJ010000284.1:0-5756 GCA_965363655.1 uncultured Halieaceae bacterium
GCTTTAGCCCGGATTTTGTGGCGGAAACCCGACGCGCTCATGTTGTGTTCCTTGTGTTATAGATTCCAGATGAATCGCTATTATCGTACGGCTCACTGTGGCGTCTTAATCCACAGATTATCTAAGGATTAAGGCAGATAAAATTAGAATACGCATACTAATCTTACCTGCTTTGGGAGGAGTTTTGTGGATGCGCTTGGGGTCAGCTCCCCGCCAGGCGAGCAGGGGCCAGGTGAGGCATAAGAAAGTAGGGCGATTCCTGTGGAGAATGGCAGTGGGCTATAAGCTGGTGACGGACGCCCCCGGCCGGTGCTAAAACCGCATCAATAGGGTGGTTTTTACCGCCTGGTTCGACGCAGACCTGGTGGGCGTTACAATAAGGGCAGGCCAGTGAGGAACGCCGGGCTGCTTATATAGAATCAGCGCATGTGTCACAGGAATACAGCCCGCCCCCTCGCGGGCTACACGCCTGTCACCACCCCTTGCTCTTGCTGGTCTTAGTTTCCGCCTGATGGCCACTGTGGTCGAATCAGGGGGCTCTCTGGTCTGGCTAGTGTTTCACTCGATTTAATATCCTTCCAGGGACGATAAACTGCATTCTGCTTGTAAGCATCCTCTGGAATAACTACTACGCCTCTGTTGGTATCTGCCCTCATTACAACGCTCCCCACGTACCACCCAATAGGCCATGCTGGAAACTCATCTGCACGGCCAAGCCCAAGGGTGTTTTTGTTCTATTTCCTGTCCACCCGAGCCACTAGAATAGGCCAAGTAGCGGGCGTATTACATGGAGGGTTGGTACCCATATGAGGTACTTGTATGTCGCAGGCGATTGTAAAATCTACAGGGAATGGCCAGAACAGGTGCTGGCGGTGTCAGGGTTGGAACTTAACCACGGAAGTTTTAATGTAATCCTATAACTTCCCGGTATCCATGCTCATCTTTTGCACCTGGGTCATATAATACCAGGGTGTGGTCAGTAGTTGCTGTAGTTCTGCGGCAGGCACTGGTTTGCTGAACAGGTAGCCGCGCATGAAGCGTACATCGTTAGCCGCGAGAAACTTGTACTCTTCCTCGGTTTCGACACCCTCAGCCACCGTGTGTAGCTCCAGGCTGCGAGCCATGGCGATGATTGCCAGGACCAGCTTTGCAGACTCAGGACGCTTGTCGCAGCCTGTTACAAAGCTACGATCGATTTTTATTTCATCAAGGGGGTGCCGGCTCAGGTAGCCCAGGGGGGCATAATTTGTGCCGAAGTTGTCCAGGGAGAGGTAGACGCCCATCTCCTTGAGGTCCTTTAACATCGTCAGGACGCTAACGTCGTTTCTCATCAATACGCCTTCAGAGAGGTCGAGTTCCAGCTTGGCGGCAGGTAGGCCAGCTGTCAGCAGCACCTCACCAACCTGGCTCACGAATTCGGTGTCCAGTTGCTCTGGGGAAATATTAATAGCGAGCCTGGGTAGTTCAACGCCCTCTTTTTCGAACTCTTTCATCTGACGGCAGGCCTCGGACATTACCCAGTGGCCCAGCTCGCCGATGAGTCCTATTCTCTCGGCCAGCGGGATAAACCTGGCAGGTGATACCTGTCCAAACTCCGCATGCTGCCAACGCACCAGCGCTTCGGCGCTGGTGATGGCGCCGGTAATGGTGTCGACCTGTGGTTGGTAGTGCACGTGCAGTTCGTTGCGTTCAATTGCGCGGCGCAGCTCCAGTTCAAGTTTCAGGTCGTCAGGGCCGGTCGCTTCCATATCGGCTTTGTAAAAGAGGAAATTCACCTGGTTGTTGGATTCGGCCTGCTGCATAGCAGCTTGGGCTGAGCTAAGCAGGCGATCCACTTCCAATCCATCCCGAGGTGCTACTGCAATGCCTATACTCGGGGTGACCACCAACTCATGCTCGTTGATCTCCATGGCTTCGGTTAAGTTGTCAATGATACGTTGGGCGACGGCGCCAGCAGATTCGATGCTGTCCAGGTCATTAAGTACCAGGGCAAATTCATCGCCACCCAGGCGGGAAATATTAATGTTTTCGCCTAATTCCGCGGAATGCCCCAGCATGTCGCTGCTGCGCAAGCAACTTACCAGCCGTTTGGCCACTTCACGCAGAGCAAGGTCTCCTGTGCTGTGTCCCAGCGATTCATTGACCCGATTGAAATCGTTCAAGTTGAGGCATAGAAGAGCAAGCGGCTTGTTGTTGCGTGCCGACATTTGCAGGAGTAGGGCGAGCTGCGTAGTAAAGAGGCTGCGATTGGGCAAGTCGGTCAGATGGTCATAGTTCGCCAGGTGATGCAGTTGCTTCTTGGTCGCGTCGATTTCGTCTGCAGCATTGGATAATTCCTGCTCGCGCTCGGATAGTTCTGAGGCGGTTTCATCCGCCTTCTTGGCCAGTATCCGTTTTTCCAGCCCCAGTTGGTGCTCATGTTTGGAGGCGTCCTTGAGTAAAAGATTGAAGGCGTCACCGATTAGCTTGAATTCGCCATGTCCCGCGATATCAAGCTCCACTTCGGTTTCACCAGCTGACACCTTTGTGGCTGCCTGTTTAAGCTGTGAAAGGGGAGCCGTGAGCCGTCGTGCAATAAGGTGGAAGGCCAGGGCACACAACAGCAGAACTGCGAGATTGGTGAAAAAGATCCGCGACACCCCTGGCATTATGCTGCGCAAAAGTGCGTTTCGATCGATGGCTAAGGCCAGGTATCCAATGACTGACAGGCTGTCCTGGCCTTTCGACTCAACCAGGGCCGAGAGGAGATCTGTGGGTGACAGTTTGCGATAGGACGCATCGAGTGTAGAAAAAATTGGAGTAGTCAGGTAAATCAAGGGGCTTGCCCCTGACAGGGACGAAAAGAACCCTGTACTTGCTGGCTGTCGCAGTGAGTCTACGGCGCTGAGCCCGGTTTCTGCGACCGCTAATTCGGCCCGCATAAGTTTCAGTGGAGGTGCCTCTGTGGAGTTGGCATGGCCGCGCTCCAGGCTGGTCAACAACTTGAATTCATTGCTATAGGCAAGTGCCTGTGTAGCAGCATCTGGCGCCAGGAAATCCGGCAGGACTGCATTGAGTTGAGACTCGTCCCTACGCAAAATGTAAAACTGCAATCCGGGGTGGGCGAGCACTTCGGCCTGAGACTGCTCAAGCAACCTGTCGAGCGCCACCTGGTATTCGCGCTGGGCAGCAAAGGTTGTCAGGATGCCGCTAAGTAACAGCGCCGTAACAATAAACAGAACGTTGATTGATCTGTTGATACCCAACTTATTGCCCCTATTCCTTGTGTTTCAGTGCTCCTGTTGCCTCTGGGTGCCTCAGGTCTTCCAGTGGCCCAAGCCCCGGACTCCGCTGGGTGGAGCGTTTGCGCGTCCCACGCATTGTATTGTTGTTCTTCTTGCACCCTGTGCAATAGTGGACACTAACAGAATAATCAGAATAATGGCCATTTGTCTTTGTGAAAATGTGATTCGGTTTGAAGTTTGACATTGAAACGACGCTGTGGGAGCAGTGTAATAGCGCCTGCTGCAGGGGCTGTTCCAGAAGCAGTTCTATCTGGCGTGTGCTCGCAGTTGGCGACCTGCTATTGATATCATTCCCAGCATTGTCAGAACAAGCCCCCACACAGGAATCGCTGGAATAGCACCAGGGTACGTCGCGGTGAAGTTATCGATGATTGAGTCCATAGAAGTAACCCCGTTCACTACAAACTGAATCTCCGTAATCGCCCTGCGGTCCACTGCTCCCCAGGCAATGCCCATGGGCGCTTGCGGTACCAGGTCTGCAGGGGTCGACCCGCCTGTGGCTGGCAGCGAAGACCAGCTGGCGACTATGGATGTGTTGCTGCCATCGCTGAAGATAATCTCGACACTCGCCCCGGGGAGGTCCGCCCCCCAGTCAAAACCCAGTGACGTAAGATTGCTCAGGTCAATAGCCGGGCCGTTATACTTGTAGGTGCCGATACCATTTGAAGGGCCAGCCATCGTGACATGCCCCGCAAGGCAATTGTTGCACACTTCCGTATCAATATTACCACCGACAAGGAGTTCAGCAATCAGGGTGCGCGTCCAACCAACAGTGCCATTCATGACGGTATTGGCACCGTCGATTTCACTTGGTCCGCTAACAGAGCCATCTATAGGAGGGCCAATAATAGTGTCGGAAACAATCGAAGAGGTGAAAACGTTGAAATCGTCTATGATGAACGAGGCCGCCTGGGCGGAATTGCCTAGAGTAATGGCTACTGCGCAAGCACTTATCATCCCCAGCAAGCTATGTTTGTTCATTGTGTCGTACCTTTAAAAAAAGAAAAAAGAAACCCAACACCTCCCGCAGGAGGTTTGAATCTCTTTATAAGTTAACGTAAAAACCTGACAAATACGAGGGCTATTGGGCTGACCGTAAACGACACAGGCGTGACGCAAGCAGTCGCTAATTAGGGCCTCAGGAGCATGCCGATTGACATCGCAGGAGAAGGGGGGCTTAGCGAGAAGCCTACGCTTTCCTGCGCTTAACGCCTGCCAGTCCAAGCAGGGCTGAACCAAACAACCAGGCGGCGGCAGGAACAGGCACCACTGCCGTGAAATTATCGATGCTTGAGTCTAAATTTTCCACCCCGTTCACTACAAACTGGATCTGCGTAATTGCGCTGGAGTCCACTGTTCCCCAGGCAATGCCCATGGGCGTTTGCGATACCAGGGGGCCTCCAGTGGCTGCCAGTGAAGACCAGCTGGCGACTGTGGACGTGGTGTTGCTATCGCTGAAGATAATGTCGACACTTGCCCCCAGGAGGTCCGCGCCCCAGTCAAAACCCAATAAGGTATAACTGCTCATGTCGATAGCAGGGCCATTGTATTCGAAGGTCCCGGTACCATTCGAGGAACCGCCCGACATGCTGACATGCCCCATACCGCAAAAGCTGCCGATGCACACTGTCGTGTCCATCCTATCACCCTGTGAAAGGTCGGCTATTAGAGTGCGCGTCCAACCGCCGCCGCCAGTGACATTCATGACGATATTGGCACCGTTGATGCCACTTATTGCGCTTTGAGAGCCATCTGCAGTAGTGCCGTCGAAAATACTCGAACCGGTATCAACGTTGAAATCGTCTATGGTGAATGAGGCCGCCTGGGCGGCATTGCTTAGAATAAGGGCTACTGTGCAAGCACTTATCATCCCCAGCAGACTGTGTTTGTTCATTGTGTCTTACCCCGTTAACGCTATCAATAACTTAAAAATCGATCTTTGGTCGTAACAAAAGCCACATAACCATACTTATAATAATGCTAAAGCAAGTATTATGCCAGCCTAATAAAATCAATGGCTTATAGCGTTAATTACATCCAGATTCAGCTCAAGTGTAAAAAAAGCTGACAAAAATAGGGGTAAAACGGATTGCTCCCTCTGTACGATTCCTTTTTCGCTGCCCAGTCCCAGAGTCGACCGGATCGTTTCATGCGTTCGTTGATGCTTCTGGCGCTAAGCAGCTCAGTCGGCGGGACATCCAGCTCCAGTACATCTGCTATCGCCACCCCTGGATCCGCATAGGTCGCGCAGGGCATCTTCCAGGCTGTCCTCTACCATTAGTGGTCGGGGAGCGGGGGAGGGGTGGTTGATTGCTGGTACGGAGGGCTGCACTAGAGGTGTCACAGCAAGTTATCTTCAGGCACAAAAAAGCCCCGAAATCAGCGACTTCAGGGCTTTCTCTGTAAATGGCTCCGCCTGCTGGGCTCGAACCAGCGACCCATTGATTAACAGTCAATTGCTCTACCAACTGA
>CBDTVJ010000285.1:0-5744 GCA_965363655.1 uncultured Halieaceae bacterium
TGTTACCACGCGCCTGTTACCACGCGCCTGTTACCACGCGCCTGTTACCACGCGCCTGTTACCACGCGCTCAGAGCCATTTTAACTGCGCATATTATAGGCACACAGATATCCCGGTGATAAACTCAGCAACCCAACACTTCATTCCGATAAATGATCTCGCGCCTATAATGCTATGTTAGGAATACTCCGCTATCTGTTGGCGCTAATGGTTGTGTTATCCCACCTCTGGTACGACTTGATGTGGTGGCAGGGAAGCTACGCGGTTTTCTTCTTCTACATCATCAGCGGTTATTTGATGTGTCTTGTTATTAATGAGACATATACCGGTTCTGACGGAGCAGCTCGTTACGCGCTGAATAGAGTTTTGAGGATATACCCCGTCTACCTGGTAGTATTATTCCTGTCGATTCTGGTTACGATAAATCTGGGCTCATTTCTGTCGCAACCTCTGGGAAATGGCTTGAGTTTTAACAATGTCATGCCTCTACCGGATTCTTTCAGAGACTGGCTGGCAAACATATCTTTGCTATTCACGCCTGCGGGCAACTCATTCCATGTCTCCCCTGCATGGAGCCTGCGGGTGGAACTCTTTTTCTATGCTGCCATGCTTCTGCTGACTCGGCGCCTGTGGCTGGTGCTGGTATGGCTTGCCGCATCAATAGCCTATATTGGCTGGATGGAGTATCAGGGGGTGGCTTTTATGGACCGCTACGCGACGATATCAGGTGCATCCATCGCGTTCGCCCTGGGTAGTTTTGTCTACTACCTCCGGAGGTTCAAGCCACTGCCCTACTGGCATATTCCCATTGCGGTCCTTGCCTATTTTCTACATCTCTGGTTTGCCCCGGACATTTGGGGCTTTCCGAGGAAATACCAGACCGTGCAATGGTTCTTCGAAAGAAATAGCTTCGGCCTATACGGCAACGTAATTCTGGGAGGCTACCTGCTACTTTCTATTGTCTCCCACGGGCGAAGCGGCCCAATGGTGCATAAGCTCGGGGGTATTATCGGAAATCTGGCTTATCCAATCTTCCTGCTGCATTGGGTCGCGGCGGCACTCATCCTACAATCGGAAATTGCGTTTACAGATAAAGCCACATTTATCCCAGCCACCCTTCTGCTTGTTAATTTATTGGCTTACCTGGCCTATCTCTCGGTAGAAGCTCCTATCAATCAAAAACTACGCGACAGAATTCGTAGCAAATAAGTCGCTGCCCCACCAAAGTGCCGATTTTCTGGATACATTGCTGAGTATGGCTGCGGTTGTCGAGCGTGAGTGGCAACTGCACCCGCGGTAATTGCCGCGGCTCTCCTGCACAGGTATTTGCCCTGGTTTGGCCAGGCATAATCAAGGGCTCTGATTTTTCGCTTGATTACTCTAACTCCCTCGAAAAAGGCTGTATAGAACGCTCGTATAGCTTGTTTCCATGTATACCAAGTTATTTTTTATTACTTTTTCCCCGGTACTACCCTGCCATATCCTCGCATTTATCTGTGGTAAATGCTGGTAGCTGATCCAGGGCCAAAGATGATGTTCCGCATGAAAATGAAAATATATCTTGGACAGGAAAAGGCGCTCAATCCAGTTAGCTTTTACTGAACGTACAACCGGTAGAGAGGTTTCCATGAAGTACGGAGAATGCAATCCTGCCTGGCTCGAGTCAGCCAATGGGTGGTGTTCGGCAATCGAGCGTAGTTTTCCGAACAGGAAGCTCAGCGTTGGCAAGGGGACGAGCCATAGAATGACGTAATACGTGGGCACACCAAAATGCAGGGGATCGACGAGCAAGAACAGAAGAAAGAGTATTGCGTGTACAATGACTATAGTACGCTGACCGTGGCGAAGCTGCTGTTTAAACTGATCCGAATCTTGTCCCTGCCCATAACGCATCGCTTCCAAAGCCTGCTGGCAGTAATCAATTCCAGATATGCTGCGCAGGATTTCAAAAAAGAAGCGCCAACCGCTCAGGCTACGGCGATAGAGTGTCTTCGTGTCATCCTCTCGGGAAAGTTGCTGATGATGAATAAGGTGGCGTTTCCTGTACACCTGAAAGGGCAACACTACCGGAGCGGCAAAAAAATAGGCGGCGATGAAGTCATTTATGCGTTTATCCTGAGGCCAGATGAGACGATGAGCTGCCTCATGAGTAATCATCGACAGTCCGTGTTGGGCTCCAGCGATGAGCAGCACCGCTATGAGCCACGTCCAGATACCGGGGTGAGCGATAAAAACTGCGCAGCCTAAAATTATTTGTAGCCAGGGAAGAAAAAGATCCAGGATCAGGCGAGGGACAGCGACGCTGCGAAGTTGCCTTCGCTCTTCATCGGAAAAAGTGATGTCGCTACTCTCTATCTGCCCGTGTTGAACTGTCATTTGTGTGCGATGAATATCATACAGTCCCCGCGACGGAGCAAGTAGTCCAAGATACTCAAGGGTGCTGTCAACGCGACCAACAAAGTCCAGATAGGCGTATGCCCGGCGTTTAATTTCAAGGGCAAGCGTAACTTGCCCAGCAGATAGTTCTGCAGCGACAGAGCCGGAAAAAGATTCAGGTCTTCCCGTATTTCAACTTTACGAAAACCCGCTGCGAGCAGCGAGTTTTCCAAAGAGGATTCTGAATACAGGTGCAAGTGTCGTGGGAAATGGTATCCGCCCCAGTATCGACCGAAAAGTCGATGCCCCAAACTGTGGACTTTGGGTGTACGACCGTAGAATATCCCGCCATCGGCCAATAGTGTATGGGCCTTTTCCAGAGTCTCGACAGGGTCAATGACATGCTCTATCAAGTGATTCATCGTCAGGATGTCTACGCTGCCCGCCCTGGGTGCAGGGTCATACTCTTCGAAAGTACCTGGGCTGATATCATACCCCGCTTGTGAAGCTGTCCGCGCCATTTTCTCGTTCATCTCAACGCCCGAGAACTCGAAATCACCCACACCGCCTATGGCTCGAAAATGCCGACAATCCCCGGCACCAATATCAAAAAGACGTATCGGCCGCCTGGAAGATAGCTTGAGCAATCGCTTCGCTTCTCCCCGACAGCGCCAGTTATAAAGCATTTCCCAAAAAAGCCCCATCTCCTGATCGTATGCGTAATAATCCTCTGGATACATGCTCTTGACCTGCAGCATATTGGGACGCGGGTAAACAAATTCCGAGCCGCAACTACGACAGGCAAGAAGGCCGAATTCATCGGCTATAGGGACGCCATACTCATAGTCACCTGGAACGGCGGAAACTGGATTTTTATTAGTGCCTGCGCATACGGGGCATGTGGATTGGGTTGAGCCTTGATTCACTGTTAAGTCATTCTATTTTCATATTGAAAGAGGCAAAGCGTTGCTCCCAGCCGAGTATACCCGATATAGTGACTGGAAGCCGAGGGCATCGTATTCAGGAGCAACCAGCTCCTGAAACTGAGCAATAACGGTTCTCAACCAAGAATGGCGCGCGGTTCAAGCCGGGTCGTCGGGCCAGAAGGCCTTGCCGATGGACAGCAAACGGTCCAAACGCTTTTTACTGTACTCCAATGACTTTATCAGGAAAGGCTGGGCCTGCACCGGCATCCGCCCCAACAGGGTCGGATCCCGCCTAAGGCCTTGGAAACCTCCCGGCCAATAGCTGTGTAGTTGTACGGTGTGTTTCTTGATTGCTGCCTCCCGCTCGGCATAGGACGAGGTAGTGACACCGCCGTGATACTGGTGAAATGACCCCTCCCCGGGTGTGACGAAAAATTCAGTTGCGGGCAACATGCCGAGACTACGGTACATATGCAGATTTACACTGCCACCCCCAGGGAACTGAAAGTCTGTATTGGCGTAGCCGATTGCCGCATAATTCTTCGCAGATGCGAAGATGCAATTACACTCCATAATCGGCTGCAGGTAGCCGCGACGATTAGCGCCACTGAAGGTAGAGATAGTAAACAGTTCATAGCCGTCCTCGCGCCAGTTTATCGAGGCCAGCAACTGCTGTTCATAAGTCAATTGATCTGCCACATCTTCCATCAGGTGCTGCTCGTCACTACCCAGGTTGTAGCCCGGTACGGCCACAATTGCATCAGGAGTCATGGCATAAGCCATCAACGCCGTCTTAATAATACGGGGACTTACCATCCTGGCGCCATCGATCATCAGGCAGATAAAAGGCGCCCGGCACAGGGCAAAGGCCTCATTGACTGCGTACACTGGCGTGGCGGATGCCTCTTCGCGCAGGCAGTAGTGAAAATTATCCGGCAGAGCAGCTACCTTCTCCGGTGGTAGGTTATCGTCGGAGCTGTTCTCCATTACGATAACCTCGTAGTCTTGCTCGTTGACTCCACGCTGATAATCGGGTGCCAGGGACAGCAAGGTGTTCTCAAGCTGACCGGGCATACGATAGGCGATAACAATGACGGAGACTTTTGGGGTCGGGGTAAGACTCATGGTGACTCGCAAAAAAATGCTATTAAGACAAAACGATACCAACTATTAGACATGGATGATAGGCCGGACTGAAGGGTCACAGTGAATAAAAACGGGGAGAAAACCTACCATAAATCACTGCCGATCAACCTGCAGGGGTCTGTCAGGTGGCACATATATTCCACGTTGTATCGCTTCATTTACGATCTCTTTGGTCTCATCCGCATTGTAGAAAAATACCGGGTACTTCCCCGCATTAAACTCTTCGACTCGATGCACCATTTGACGCTCCAATTGTGGCACCGACAAGTAATAACTGATCGACCAATAGACAACCATAACCGCTACAAGCAGCAGCTTTAGCAAAGAGGACCCATATCGAGCCAACAGCAACAGCACGAAACACAACAGCAGGTTCCGGGAAAGAAACGCATAACGATGCGTGGTGTAATCAAGCTCCGCCAGCATGGCCCTGCCCAGGCACACCATGATTAATGACAGCAGTAAAAAAAACGCGAAAAAATGTAAGCTCGATAGTCCAGTTTTACAACCCTGGTATATAAGCCACCCAAGCCCTGACACCAGGAACAAACCAGAAGCCAGCGAGACGCCAACAGCCCCGGAACCAATACCACTCCCGGCCAGAACAAAGAAGTAGGCCAGTTGATGCTGCGGTCGCTCCAAAAACCCATGCCAGACGCTGCCCGCAGTTTGGGAACCAGAAAAATCGATAAAGAAAACCACCAGCACTACCAGCGCAGCCAGAACCCAGAGAAACACATGTTGAGGCCGACGATCCTTCTGAAAAAACGCCTGGTACGCGAGGTACAAACCGGCAACCAGCCACACCAACAAACCCGACACCAGGGTAAAACTCGCCATGCACGCACAGAGCATCGCCAACGACAAGCCGAGCACCGTATGCCGTTCAATAAACAATAAACAGGCGATTGCATACAGCACCAGGCAATAGAAGGAAAATGCCGCCACTGGGAAAAAAACCAACTCATAGGTGCCCGGCTGGCAGAGCACCAGCGCCGCAATCAGCAGAACTAAAGGAATATCCCTTCTTAGACACATCATGCGGCTGTAGCAAACGGCAATCAGAGGCAAAGCCAGGTTGGCCACCAGGGTGAAGACCCGGAAATCCACCTGTCCATCCACCCGGTAGATTCCGTAATAAAGAAGCCGGCTACTGGCTGTCCTGTGGGTGTTGTATACAGATAATAACTCGCCAAGCTGCTCACTGGCGTTATCCACCGAGGTGAACCGCAGCAGAAACAACAGAATATCCAGAATATCATCCTGGTAGGGAACGTTCAGCGCGCGCGCATACAC
>CBDTVJ010000286.1:0-5741 GCA_965363655.1 uncultured Halieaceae bacterium
GAGGTGTGCGTTCTGGAGCACTCTGGGTATCTGCCGATGGTCTATCCGGAAAATTCAGGCCAGCCCTATAATCAAATCCCCGACAATTGGCTTTCTGCGTTTTCCACCTGTACCCAGCCTTGAATCCGTTCCAGGTAAACAAAATATTCCCCTACCGAGTCCACTCGGCGAATATCGCCATGTGTAGCAGGGTCATAGTCCTCCAGTCCCTCCAGGGCCAATACATTCGCCATGGCGTCCAATGGCGTGAATTCGCTAGGCAGTTCGTCCAGGTGAAGTTCTTCGGCCTGCCATATCATGCCGTCCCTCTCGACTGGAGAGGGGCCATCATAATCTTCCCGCAGGAAAACAGCCGACGTTCCGGCCATTTTTTTGTAGCCTTGAGTCATGGCTCTGCCCTCAACTATTATGAAAAAATTATAGTTCCTGATAGTAAGTGAAGCTGGAAAAAGGCGATTTGAGTCAGATCAAGATAGAGGTGATCAGGAGAAAATGGCTGGCTGGATCAAAACTGAATGCCGGTATACAGGGCAGGGCCTGCCCTCAGCCAAAAAGTTCCACAGACTCCCGCTCCGGAGTAAATCGGTTACCTGTCGATAGTAGTTCCAGTGGCTCAAGGGTGAGCTTATTAGAAAATCCCCCAAAATTACCCGGGCAGATATATTGTGAAGACTGGGTGGCAAAGGGGGACTACCCCCCAGAGGAAAAAACACCAGTTACACTCGACGCACCGCGCGATCGTAAATGCCTCACGAGGCTTTCAAACAGTCTGGGCCAAAAGCAGATGCTCAGCGCATATAAGAACCGCTCCTGAAGGAGCCGCTATGATTTATACAATTAGACAGCTAAGTTTTCTTGCGTCCAGCTATACCAATCAAACCCATAAGGCCAGAGCCAAATAGCCAGGCGGCTGGCGGTACAGGAACGACCTGTGTTAGAAACACACCCGATTCAGATGTATACGACAAACCATCTGGCACCACCATTGACACTCTACCTGTAGATCCAAAATCTGATGTTCCGCTTGCTGTATTGGAGTTAGGCCAAGGCCAAGCTATAAGATTGCCGTAGAAATATATGTTTTGCCAATAACCGGGCAGAGAAATCCCATGAGGCGACCAGGGTGCGAGAACGGGTTTAACTCAGTCAGACAGGCGCACCGATTCGTTAGTGCCCACGCCGCTGTCTCCAATCTGTTCAATCTCGGAAGACACCATGTATCTGCTAGACACTATCGCGATCTTAGGATAAGTGCGTTTGGGGAGTGGGACAGAGTGGTTGCCTGAAACTGGGAGTTGCGATCTAGAAGAGCTCCAGGTTCTCACCTTCTGGCCGGACCTCAAGCCGATCGCCAACTCTGATGTAGCCGGTACGGAGAATACGCGCACAGAGACCGCCGTGACCAATCATCGCTGCTACTGCGCCCTTGCCCAGTGCCGTTTCCATGCGTGAGCAGGGGTGACATAAAGCGGTAGCTTCAAACAAGGCCTCGCCAATCTGGAAGCGCTGGTGTCTTAGTGCGTTTAGATTGATGCCTCGGACCACAAGGTTGCGGCGCAGCAAGACTGGATCGATGCTATCTAGTCCGGTGAAGTGGGTAATCTGCTGAATGAATTCTTCTGATATCAGCGTAACCTGTCGCGCGGAGCCAGGCGTTTTATCCATTCTATGATCACCCTCTAGGCCCTGCGAGGCGATTGCTCTGGCGCGTTCAACCGGTGTGACCTGACCGCGTCGTTCCGTGCGCAGGCCGATCCAGGTCAGGGCTCCAGGTGTCAGGTCGCGGGCGAATCTATCGAGTGGGTTGGTGCGCTTGGTCACGAGTTCATTACCGTCAAAAATTGGCGCGCCCGGAGAGATTCGAACTCCCGACCAACTGGTTCGAAGCCAGTTACTCTATCCAGCTGAGCTACGGGCGCGTGGAAGGTGAATTGTAATGGCAATATACCCACCGACTCCAGCAGCTTTATTTTCACGTGCTATTCTTGTCTTGATACCAATGAGGAGAGGAAAACGATGGAACAAGCTATGACAGTGTTTATGGATTATGCGGCAGCATTTGAGCAAACTTATGTTGATGACGATTGGTCGCGCCTGACACGATATTTCTCTGAGGACGCAAGTTACGAGGTTCGAGGAGGGCCATTGGCGTGTGAAATCTCTGGTCGGGAAGCGATATTTGCTGGCCTCAAAAAATCTATCGATGGATTGGATAGACGTTGTACTGATCGGCAACTTGAGCTCACCGATGGCCCACATAACGTCAGTACTGATGATGGTCATGAGCTAAGCATTGGGTGGAATGTCATCTATCAATACGGGGATGCGCCGAAAGTCACTCTCCCGGGTCGTTCCGTGTTCACTATTGCCGACGGAGTGATTGTAGCGATGCGGGACGAGTATGATGACCAGGAGATGGAGAGTGTCGGTGCCTGGATGCTTGAGTATGGAAAGGGCCTTGATGGATCTTATGTGTGACCACCGACGACGGCGAATGAGCTGTCACCCATCTCCCCGGCATATTCGGATTTACAGCTAAGGCATGTGACAGATAACGCTGTATTCAAAGTTGATTTATCTCAAGCCGCTTGGCCTTTCATCGATGTACAGTTGAGTCAATCGGCCGTGGACATATAGATTATGGCGAGGACAAACGGCGTTCGGGATAGCCGTCAAAGATAGATTTTGTGCCTTAATGCATCAAAGGTTCTTGTCAGATTATTTTACACTTCGTCACTGATTGATGGAGATGCTTGAGCTAAGTCATTGATTTGATTAAGTAGGCACAATACTTGCATGGATATTCTGAGTGAATATTTATATTGATACCGAGGAGAGTTCGTATGGCTAGGGTAATTTTTTCGTTGGTGCTTTTACTGTCTGTGGGACAAGCCTGGAGTGCACCTATCACGGTAAACAACCCAGGGTTCGAAGCTGATGTCTTGACTGACGGCGCATCTGGCCCCGTCCCCGCTTTCTGGGTCGGAGGAGGAATAGCCTATAACCCCACTACCGCGCAGTATGCAGGGGAGGCGCCCGAAGGGCAGAATATAGCGGCGATTAATATCGGCGAACTCTACCAGCAAATCTCGAGCCCAATTGTGGCCGGCACCACCTATACCCTCGAGGTTGATGTCGGTTACCGATTGGATGTATCGCCTAATCCCAACTTTACCGTTGAGCTGCGGTCCTACAACGGTGTTCTGGGTGGTAATCCCCTGGCCAGTAAATCCCAGGCAGATGGCGCCCCGGCAAATGGAGCCTTTATTCCTGTGAGCGTTTCTTTCACAGCACAGGAAGGAGCCGATTATCTCGGGCGGGACATCCTGGTTTATTTAACCTCGAGCCAAGTGCAAACCAACTTCGACAATGTAAGGCTATCAGCGGTGCCTTTACCAGCCGCAGCCTGGCTTTTTGGCTCAGCCCTTCTAGGTCTGGTGGCAGTTGGCCGTCGTAAACCTTAAGAGGAAGGTAAAATGAAAAAATATATCTTCGGACTAATACTGTTAGCAGTATCAGCAGTAGGACACGCAGCCGTTGTGCAATACACATTAGAAAATGTCTTGCAAGACAATGGACAACAAATGACTGGTTCATTCTCCTGGACATACACAGCTGGCGATTTCGAAAACGGTGTTGGTGTATTCTCGGAAATATACGTACCTGGTTGGGGTACAGATTTATCAGGATTAAACATTACAATCGATTCTTCGTCAATTGAAGTATCGCTAGTACAAAATCTTGATAGTATAAATGTTGGGGTAACTTTGAAATTAAATGAACCCCTTACTCCAACAACAGGAAGCCTGCTCAATTTAACCACAAGCAAGTGGGAAGACTTTGACGGCGGTAACCATCCATTTCTAAGTGGAAGTGTCGAGCCAAACGTTGTCCCCATTCCCGCAGCAGCTTGGCTATTCGGTTCAGCGATTCTCGGCCTGGGTGCAGTCAAGCGTCGTAAGGCTTAGACCTAACTCCTGATACACAGCCCGGCATAGTCGGATCTGCAGCTAACGCCATCTCACACCCCAGCACTCCCAGATACCCCGCCGGATCACCCCATGGGCCTGCCCATGCCCAGCCAGCGGTTTGCAGAGAGGTGAGCGTTCTGGAGCACTCTGTGTATCCTTTTTTTTCTAGAGCTTCAGCTTGATCATCAGACTGTACAGGATCCTGAATACCTTCCCATAGGGCGGGTAGAGCAGCGGCAGCGCCGAAAAACGAAACTGGGAAAAGATCGGTCGCATCTTGCTGAATTCCATGAAGCCCTCATGCCCATGGTAGTGCCCCATACCCGAGGCGCCGATACCACCGAAGGGTATGTCGTGCTGCGCCACATGGAAGGAGCAATCGTTGATGCTGACCCCGCCGGAAATGGTGTTTTTGACTATCCGGTCCGTCAGGTCCTTGTCGTTGCTGAACAGATATAGACCCAGCGGCCGATCCCGGTGGTTGATGTAGTTCAGCACCTCGTCGATATCTGTATAGGTTCGTACCGGGAACAGGGGCCCGAAAATTTCTTCCTGCATGATTGCCGCATCATCCGTGGCATCCAGCACCAGGTGTGGTGGTAACAGGCGCGTTGCCGCGTTGGGCTCGAAACCGGGCGCAAGGTTGACCAGGGTCGCGCCTTTTTCCTGCGCGTCCTCCATGGTGGCTACCAGGCGGGCATAGGAACTGTCATCGATCACCGTGGTGAATTGGCCGTTATCCAACTGCGGATAGCGCTTCGCCATAATCTTCTTGGCGGCGGCAACGAAAGCCTCTTTTTTCGCGGTGGGGATGTACAGGTAATCCGGTGCCACACAGGTCTGGCCTGCGTTCATGAACTTGGTGAACAGGACCCGACTGGCCGCCAACTCCACGTCAAAGTCATCGGTGATGATAGTGGGGGACTTACCGCCCAGTTCCAGCGTTACCGGGGTCAGGTTTTCTGCAGCGGCTTTCATTACCGTGCGCCCGGTTTCCGCCGAACCGGTAAAAATCACGTGATCAAACGGCAAGGTGGTGAATTCCGAGCCTCGCACCCCCGGCAGGAGAGCCAGGGTGTTTTCGTCAAACTTTTCCTGAATCAGTTGATGCATTAACTCGCACAGGTTGGCGGAGTTGGCCGCCATTTTGACCATGCAGCGATTGCCCGCCGCCAGGGCGCTGGCCAAGGGCCCCATCACCAGGAACAGCGGGTAGTTCCAGGGCGCGACAACGCCGACCACACCTTTGGGCTGGGCCAGCACCTTATTACTGGCGCCGGCGAACCAGATGGACACCCCACGCCGCTGCGGCTTCATCCATTTTTTCAGGCGCTTGCGACAATAGCGAAAGCCGTCGATGGAAAGAAACAACTCCAGCAACTTGCTTTCCTCAATGGAACGGTTGCCAAAGTCCTTGCTGATGGCCTGGGCGATCGCTTCCTGGTTATCTACCAGGATCCGTTCCAGTTTGAGCAGGTTATCGCGACGCTCCTCGTAGGATGGGTAGGGGTTTTCCAGGTAGGCCCGGCGCTGCAACTGCAGAATACGCTGTGCCTCGTTCTGGGGCTCGGAAGGAAACGCGGTGATTTGTGCTGTTTGTGCCATGATCAGACCTCCACTCGCCTGATTGCCGGGTAGAAGTGAAAGGTAGCATATTGGGGGGTGGTGTGCTTTTTAGGGTACTAATGTAATGAACCATCCCCACCAGGTTAACCCGCCGAAACTGTTAGAACCCGGTGATGAACACCTACAAGCGCCACTGATTCAGAT
>CBDTVJ010000287.1:0-5718 GCA_965363655.1 uncultured Halieaceae bacterium
CTGTACAAGACCACCCTGCGCCACTACATCGGCTACCTCATGGAAAAACGCTTTCCCATGAACTGGGCTTTTGAAGGCACACGTTCGCGCATGGGCAAGCTGATGCCACCGCGCTACGGCCTGCTGAAATATGTGCTGGAAGCCTGCCATACCACTGATGCCAGGAACATCCATATCATTCCCATCTCCATCAGCTATGACCTGATTCGCGATGTGGAGGAATACGCCACGGAGCAGACCGGCCGGGGCAAGGGCGCAGAGTCGCTGCGCTGGTTCATCGGCTATATCCGCAGCCTGGCGCGGCCTATGGGCAAGGTCTACATGGATATCGGCGAACCGGTAGTGCTGCAGCGGGCACCCGACCCGGATGATCGTATGGCCCTGTCCAAGATTGCTTTTGAAGTGGCAGTAGAAGCCAACCACGTCACCCCGATCACCTTCCCTTCCCTGGTCACCATGAGTCTGCTGGGGTCGTCACCCAAAGCGCTCACCGAAGAGGAAGTGCTGCACGACATCAGGGCATTACTGGCCTGGGCCCAGACCCGCGAGCTGCGCCTATCCAAGGACTTCGACCCCGCCTACCCCGAGCAGGTCCGGGGCCTGCTGGACATCATGATCGATGAAGGCATCGTCACCCGCTATGACGAAGGGCCGGAAATCGTCTACGGCATTGGCCTGGATCAACACGCTGTGGCAAGTTATTACCGCAACACCGTCATCCACTTTTTTGTTAACAAAGCGATCATCGAGCTGGCCTTATTGAAAGCCAGCGAGAACGAAGGGCCCGATGCCACCGACGTTTTCTGGGCCGAGGTGGACCAACTCCGCGACCTGTTCAAGTTTGAATTTTTCTATGCACCCACAGAAGAGTTTCACCAGCAGATACGCGAAGAACTGGAACGCTACGACAGCAACTGGGAGAGCCTGGTGGCCCAGGGCACCATGGGATTTGGCCAGTTGCTCAATGGCATGACACTACTGGTATCCCATGTCACCCTGCTCACATTTATCGAAGCCTATTCGGTGGTCACCTCGCTGGCCGCGCGCATGGGGCCTTCCGACACACTGGAGCAGGATGCCTGTATCAACGACGCACTCAAGTTTGGCCGCCAGGCCTATCTGCAGCGCCGTATCAGCAGCGAGTCATCCATCGGCAAATTACTGTTTAAAAATGGTTTTAAGATGTTACAGAGCCGCGAGCTCACAGCAGGCGGCGGCGCTGATATCACAGAGCGGCGCATGGAACAGGCCCGCCAGTTACGCGACCTGCTGCGGCGTGTGGACCTGATCCGCGCCATTGGCGTGGCCAGACGCGGCAGCTAGAAGATTCAACCGACAAGAGGAAAAATAATGACAAACCTGAATGTTGCAGTGCTGGGGGGAGGCTCCTGGGGAACAACGGTGGCCTCCATGGTCACCAGAAACTGCCCGGTAAAACTGTGGGCGCGCAACCCTGACACGGTAAATGAAATCAACACTCACCACACCAACAAGAAGTACCTGCCCGATGCCATCATTCCGGAAAAACTGGTGGCCACCAATGATATCAGTGAGGCGGTGCGCGACGCGGATGTAATCGTTATGGGAATTCCGTCCCAGAATTTCCGCCTGGTACTGGAAGAAGTAAAAAAACATATACGCGCCTGGGTGCCCGTGATCAGCCTGACCAAGGGGCTGGAGCTGGACACCCGCATGCGCATGACAGAAATCATCAGCGAGGTACTCCCCGGCCACCCCATAGGCGTGCTCACCGGGCCCAACCTGGCGCGTGAAATAATGGCGGGACAGGCCGCCGCTGGCGTGATCGCCATGGAAGATGCCATCATCGTGCAGGAACTACAGAACGTGTTTAAAAGCGGTTTGTTTCGCGTCTACACCAATACCGATGTCATTGGCTGCGAACTGGGCGGTGTCCTGAAAAACATCATCGCCATTGCCGTGGGCATGGGCGACGGCCAGGGTGCCGGTGACAACACCCGCTCTGCCCTGATTACCCGCGGCCTGGCGGAAGTAACCCGCCTGGGTGTCGCCATGGGCGGCCGCGCCGAAACTTTCGCCGGACTGGCGGGCATGGGCGATATGATTGCCACCTGCACCAGCCCCCAGAGCCGCAACCGGCACGTCGGCATCCAGCTCGGTAAAGGCAGGGATATGCAGGACATTATCGATGAAATGGTGATGGTAGCAGAAGGCGTCAAAAGCGCGCCGGCAGTGATGGCATTGGCCGATGAATACGATGTGGAAATGCCTATCGTCAGGGATGTGTACCGCGTGTTGTCCGGGGATGACACCGCCAGCCGCGCCTTTCGGGGCCTGTTGCGGGTGTTCGCCGGGGCCGAATCGGAGCCTGGCTAGGTAACGCCACAATTTCACAAGGTCAATGCTGGAGCATTGGGCCCTCCTCAGGCATACTTTTAGGCAAGCGGTGTCAGCTCTGGGCGTAATTGAGCACCACTGCTACACAAAAAACAATACAACAAGAATAAGCGGGACGGGCGTAAGCATGGGTATTGCACGAGCAATTTGCTTTGTACTGACGGTATTTGTCGCTGGCGCGGCCACTGCCGACTCTTCCAAATTCGCCGATCTCAAGGGTCAGCCCAAACTGCATTCGGCCTCAGCCATCGTGCTCGACGCCGACGGCAACCTGATCTACGGCAAAGACGTGGACACCGTGCGGCCCATCGCCTCCATTACCAAACTGATGACCGCCATGGTGGTGCTGGATGCGCACCTGGACCTCGATGAAAAAATCACCATCACCAGGGACGACCGCGACCTGATCCGCCTGACCGGCTCACGCCTGGAATATGGCGCTTCCCTGCCGCGCCGCGAATTGATCTTACTCGCGTTGATGTCCTCGGAGAACCGCGCGGCGACAGCACTAGGCAGAACCTACCCGGGCGGTATGAGTAACTTTGTCGCGCATATGAATCGCAAGGCACAAAGCCTGGGCATGAATAATAGCGGCTTTGCCGATCCCGCAGGCCTCAAGTCAGAAAACGTTTCCACCGCCAGCGACCTGGCCAAAATGCTGAGCGCCGCCGATGGCTATCCGCTGATTACCCAGTCCACTACTACCACACGCAAGGAAGTCCGGCCGTACGCACGCCGGGGACCGCTCACCTACGGCAACACCAACCGCCTGTTAAAGAACAAAAATTGGCACATCGAACTCAGCAAGACCGGCTACATCAACGAGGCCGGGCGCTGCCTGGTGATGCAGGCCAATATCGAAGGCGAGGATGTCTCCATCGTATTACTCAATTCATTTGGTAAACTAACGCCCTTTGGCGACTCCAACCGCCTGCGCAAATGGATGCTGGCCAGCAGCTGATACCCTTGCCGCGGAAGTAACAGCAGGTACATACCAATGAACAAGCTCTTCCCTTCCCTCTGCGCCGCTGCATTGCTTGCGGCACAGGTTACTCCTGTTCGCGCTGCGGACGAGAATGGCGAAAAAGCGCTGGATAAACCGCTGTTCCAGATATTCCTGGGAGTGCTGGAACTGGATGACCAGACCGGCCAGTGGGATGAGATTTACGACGGCGATGTGGATGTGGATTTTTCCTCGCTACCTGGCGCGGGGATGGAAGGCGAGTACGTCTACTATCAAGGCTGGGTACATGTGGGCCTGAACCCCGGCGGCAGTTTCGCCTGGAAGAATGACGACACCAAATTTTCTGGTGGCTATACCAACGAAACCGGGGGTGTACTGCGCATCGAAGTAGATAACTCCCTGCTGCTGGCCGAGCTTCACCTGGGCGGCTATGTGCGCGGACGACTGAGTGACCGCATCACCAGTTACGTTGCGGCCGGCCCTATGCTGATGTACGGCTACCACGATGCCGATGACGACAGCGTGGACGACTCCGTGGCCTTCGATAACTCTGATAGCTCAGATGTCAACGTGGGCTACTATGCCCGCGCCGGTATCGACTTTGCAATCAACAACAAACAGCACCTGGGGCTTGGAGTGCGCTACCTGTCTACGGAGCTGGATTTTGACAAAACCGTCGGCAACATTGATATCGAGGGGCCGCAATACGTGCTGACCTTCAGCACTCGCTTATAAAGCCGACTGGAACCATGATCGCAATAATCATGCAAGGACATTAAAGATGAAAAGTATCCTCTCCCGTAGCGCCCTGACCCTTGCCCTGCTGGGCGCCAACCAGGTATTGGCCGGCGGCCTGTGGCTGAACGAATACGGCGATTTCGCCGGCGGTCGCGCCTCTGCCGGTGCTGAGGCTGGAACCGACGAGGCCTCCACCATCATAGCCAATCCGGCTAGCGCAGGGCGCCTGGAGGGCAGCCAGTTATTCGTTTCCGCCGGGGCATTCATACCACAGGTGGAATTTGATATAGAACAGAGCAATCAATTCATCGGAGATGAAGATGGTGGCCAGGCTGGTGAGATCGCGCCTGGAGCAAGCCTTGCTTATATCTATGACACTGGATCCGATAAGTGGGGATTGGGCGTCTCGCTAGCAGGACTTTCCGGGGCCGGGCTGGATTACAATGACGAATGGGTGGGACGCTATCAGGTTACGGATGTCTCTCTTCTGCTGATGGGTCTGGGCGTATCAGTTTCCTACCAGTTCACTGACAAGTTTGCTGTTGGTGTTAAACCCATCTTCTACTACAGCACACTGGACATGAAACTAAGGGTCCCCACCTCATTGCTTACAGGCCGCAACGACGCCAAGGCCGAACTGGATGGCGACGACACAGGATGGGGCGTAATGGCGGGCTTCACCTACGAGTTTTCCCCAAGCACCCGTATCGGCGTTATGTGGCAGAGCGAATTTAGCATCAAATACGATGGAGACCTTAAAATAAAAGGCGGCCTGCCCGTCTCGCGGAAAGTGAATTCGGATACCGAATTGGACATGGCGCAAATTGTCCGTGCCGGATTGCACCACCAACTCAACGACCGCTGGGGAGTTGATTTTTCTGTAGGCTGGGACGACTGGAGCACTCTGGACAGTGTCTTTGTATCAGTCGACACCGGTGATGGTAGCGGCGCAGCACTGGAAAAGAACTGGAAAGACACCTATCACTACGCAGCCGGCTTTCAATACAAGTTAAACGATGATTGGGATCTCACTTCCGGCATCGCCTACGATACCAACCCCATTGACGCCAGTGACCGAACCGCAGACTTGCCGGTTGACCGGCAGGTACGCTATAACGCCGGCGCGCGCTATAAGTACAGCGATACCCTCATGCTTGGCGGTTATGTCAACTACACCGATCTGGGCAACTCCCGCATTACCGGCGATTTCTGGACTGGCAAATACAGCACTAACGAACTTTATTCCTTCTCCCTATTCATGAACTGGACGTTGTAGAAAGAATGCCACTGGCAAATTGATGGCCCGCCTGGGCCAATTCTTTAAACTCTCGCCCTGGGTGGTAGAAGTTCAGGAACTGCACCCCGGCGAGCAAGCTACATTTCATTCCATCACTACGCTGCAACAATCCACCATGGCGCCGATCACCCTGGATTCACGCAGTGGAGTGTCAAGGCTGGATCTTGAAAATACCTATTATGTAAAAACGTTCAAGGGGCCGGGCTCGAGAATAAAGTTTTGGTTCAACACCAGTCGTTACCAGCGAGAATTGAATAATCTTCGCTACTTCAACGCAATTGGGCTGGAGACGCCGACACTAATCGCTTACGGGCACCAAACGCATCTGGGCGTTTTGCAACAA
>CBDTVJ010000288.1:0-5687 GCA_965363655.1 uncultured Halieaceae bacterium
GTGTCTTTCTCGTTGTGACCTAACTGATCGGTTCTGCTTATAAATTATGAATTCGCCACGCGCACGGTATCTATACTTAAGAAACTGGCCGCCCACCGCGAAAATGCCACAAATAAACCGGCTTCAGCTACTCCTCTTTGTTCAATTACTTTAAACTTGTTGCGCCTCGGTTGTTATGGTCGGATGCCGGAAGAAGGAAGCGTAAGCGTGGAAATCGTTAAAGTAGATATTGTCATTGTCGGAGGTGGTGGAGCCGGTTTAAGAACTGCAATCAGCGTAGCGGAATCTGACCCGGGACTTAAGGTTGCTTTGCTCTCTAAAGTGCTGCCGATGCGCAGCCATACGGTGTCCGCTGAAGGCGGAAGTGCGGCCGTGACCCAGACTCAGGATAGTGCGGAGTCCCACTTTAACGATACTGTTTCCGGTGGTGACTGGTTGTGCGAGCAGGATGTTGTTGAGTACTTTGTCAGTAACTGCAATGAAGAACTCACTCAGTTGGAGCACTGGGGTTGCCCTTGGAGCAGGAAACCTGATGGCCATGTCAATGTCAGGGCATTTGGCGGAATGAAAATTGATCGAACCTGGTTTGCTGCAGATAAAACCGGCTTTCACATACTTCACACCCTTTTTCAAACATCGATAAAATATCCCTCCATACGCCGTTTTGACGAATACTTTTGCTGTGACCTGATGGTCGATGACGGACGCTGCCAGGGCGTGCTCACGATAGAAATTTCAACTGGCGAGTTTGTGTTGATCGAGGCTAAGGCCGTGGTTATCGCGACAGGGGGTGCGGGCAGGGTATTTCAACATAATACCAACGGTGGCATCGTGACAGGTGACGGAATGGCTCTGGCATATCGCCATGGCGTGCCCTTGCGGGATATGGAGTTTGTTCAATATCACCCCACCTGTATGCCCGGTACCGGCTTGCTCTTTACTGAGGCTTGCCGGGGCGAGGGCGGGTATTTGCTGAATAAGGACGGATACCGGTTCTTGCAGGATTATGGTCTTGGTCCCGCCGAACCCAGCCCGCGTAACAAGGCCATGGAACTTGGTCCTCGCGACCGGTTGAGCCAGGCAATCTGGCATGAGAAGCAAGCCGGTAAGACTCTTACCGGTGTGCATGGTCACTACGTCCATCTCGACCTCAGGCATCTCGGGGAGGCAAAGCTGCGGGAGAGATTACCCCTGATATACGAGATGGCAGAAAGCTACCTGGGAATTGACCCTGCTAAAGAATGCATCCCGGTGATTCCCGCAGTTCATTACACCATGGGGGGGATTCTGGCTAATGGCAGAACTGAGTCACCATTGTCAGGCCTGTACTCAGTCGGAGAATGTTCCAGTATTGGTCTTCACGGCGCCAACCGCCTCGGCTCCAACTCGCTGTCTGAGCTGTGTGTGTTTGGCAAGGTCGCTGGCCTGCAAGCTTCCGAGTGCGCTAGAAACACGGACTATGGAAATACCAGCAGGCTGCGCGAATTGGCCGAGGACGAAAGGGTTCGGATGATTAAGGTCAGGGAATCCAGGGGTACCGAGAGACTCGCAGTATTACGGGCCGAAATGGTTCACACTATGGAAGAAGGGTGCGGCATCTATCGGACTGAAGGTGAGATGCAGGCTACCATCAACAAGCTTGCAGAGCTGAAGTATCGGTACATAAACCTTCACCTGGATGATCATTCAAGTGGCTGGAACACTGAATGGCTGATGGCTTTGGAGCTGGGGTTTCAGCTGGATGTCGCCCAGGCCATGGTTCACTCAGCGATTAATCGGAAAGAATCGCGTGGCTCACACCAGCGACTGGACGGTTTCGAAAAACGAGATGATGACAACTATTTGAAGCACAGCCTCGCCTACTTCAATGGGGAGGATGACCCTCGCATCGAATACGGGGAAGTGAAAATTACAAAATCACGTCCTGCAGCCAGGGCATACGGCGCCCTCGGTGAAGAGATAGAGCATCAACAACAGGCATCGGAAGAGAAGTAAACAAGCGGGTAATCAGCAATGTCTCAAGAGAAGGTTATAGATTATGAAATTCTTCGCTACCGGCCAGAACAGGATGACGAGCCTGTGTGGAAAAGCTATAAGGTGCCTTTCGCTGATGACATGACGGTACTGGACGGGCTCCAGTATATTAAGGATCACCTCGATGGGAGCCTTAGCTATCGCTGGTCCTGTCGAATGGCAATCTGCGGGAGTTGCGGGATGATGGTAAATGACAAGCCCAGCCTGTCCTGCCAGACATTTCTTCGGGATTTTTATCCAGGAAAAGTCCGGGTAGAGGCGCTGGCAAATTTCCCGATTGACCGTGATCTTGTGGTTGAGGTAAGCGACTTCGTTCAGAAACTGGAAAGCATCACCCCCTACATTGTACCGAAGGAGCCAAAACCTCTTGAGCAAGGAGAATATCTACAAACACCGAGGCAGGTCGCCAAATACGAGCAGTTCAGCTCATGTATCAATTGCATGTTATGTTACTCGGCGTGCCCTCAATATGGCATCAACAACGATTTTACCGGGCCGGGTATTCTGGCTCTTTTACATCGTTACAACGCTGATTCCCGGGATGGCGCGAAAAAAAAACGCATGGAGATCGTAAATTCAGATAACGGGGTGTGGGGTTGCACTCTCGTTGGTTATTGTTCGGAAGTATGCCCAAAGGGGGTCGACCCGGCAAATGCCGTAAACCGAAATAAAATTAACAGTACGATAAATTATTTTACCCACCTCTTTGACCGGAAAGGAGATTCAGCGTGAGAGCCCCCAATCCATATACGCGCTCTATGCAGGGCTGGTGGCTAAAGTCTCCCGTTTACCTGAGGTATATGATTCGAGAAGCCACCTCCATTTTCGTGACCCTCTATGCACTGGTTCTTCTTTGTGGTTTGTGGAGCGCGGTGAAAGGTGAAGCTGCCTATGCCAGTTGGCTGGAAGGGTTATCCAATCCCTTTTCTATTCTTTTTCACCTGGTAGCATTCGTCGCGGCTGGATACCACGCTATTACCTGGTTCAAGGTCGCACCGACGGTGATGCCCTACGTCTATATTGGATCTTCCCGGGTTTCCGATAAAACCATAACCGGGATTCAATATGTAACCGCGGGCTTTTGCTATATGACCTTACTGATTGTGGTTTGGGGGGGTTAATAGTGAATAAAAGATCCCATGAGCCTGTATTCTGGTCACTTTTTGGAGCCGGCGGTGTAACGGTCGCATTTATTGTGCCGATGCTGATACTGATTACCGGCATAGCACAACCACTGGGATTGTTGCCTCCCGAAGCACTTTCCTACGACCGGGTGATTGCGTTCGCAAACGGCTGGATTGGAAAAATATTCTTACTTGCTGTTATCAGTCTTTCCTTTTGGCATGGGGCACACCGCATATACCATAGCCTTCACGATCTCGGTGTGAAGAAGAAGAGCTGGCAGCCATGGTTCTTTTATGGATCTGCGGCCATCGGTACGGTTGTCTCGATTGTATTGCTACTAACATTACCCTTGCCTGCACCACCCATGTGATTCCCTACTTGTTACTAGCACCAAACCGATAGCGGAGGATCACTGATTACACATTTCAGAATATCTGTTCTGGAGACAATCCCCACCAATCGACCACTGTCTTCAACGACGGGGACAGCGTCCAGGCTATTCTCAACCAATAAGGTAGCTATGCGTCGAACATCTGTCACCGGGTCGGCACAATAGACACTGCTATTGGCATTTACGAAGCAATCCGCAACGGAGCTCGAGGCGGCTCCTCGCGCAGAATTTTCGCTGAGCAAAAATTCGTAAAAGTGCCTTCTGGATAGAAGTCCAATCAATTGCTGACGGTCGTCGACAATAGGGAATACTTGAAACGGACAAGAACGAAAACACTCGGCAACTTGTGATACTAACCACTGCGCTGAAATACACTGGGCTGGCTGCGTCATAATTTGGTAAGCATGATAAACAACCTCTCGATTGCCTTGCTGCACAAGCATCTCGCCATACTGCTTGGAATACTTTTTTGAAACCAAAAAATCCGAAGGATTGTGTGGTTGCGGTGGAACGTCTGGATGATCCCTGGCATCAGATGTATCAACTACCGTTCGTTCAGAGCGGATTGCTGTGGTCTTCCCGACGCGGCGCAATGACTCCAACGTTCCTTCAAACGCTCTTCCCGTGCTATCGAATACATAGAACATTGTCACTCCATACCCAAGCGGTTACATCAAACTTCAATTACCAATGCGAACAAGATCAAATGATCTGACTACTAAGCATTAGCCACCGGTGTCAAAAATCCTGCCGGCTTCGTTGTCAATACTGAGCATTCAAAATCGATCTCTCGGGCTGATATCGGATTGTGCCGTCTTTATAAGCATGCCATTTTTGCCGCGCAGCGCCTCTTTGTTCCTTGACCAGCGTTCGCAGTTCATCTTCGTCGATAATATCTTTGAGGACATCAACGTAGACATCGAGCAAAGAGTTAACGTCGATAACCGTGCAGGTTACTTGCGCGTCCACTCCAAAAAGATGTTTGGCGTAGCGCAAGCCTAGACCGACACGATCGTCTTCACTGACAACGATTAGAGGCTTAGGTCGAATATTCATGCTGTAACCCCTCTTTGTTATCCGCTAATGCACTACAGATTAAACCCCCCAATACAACAATAAAATACGAAATTTATATATTATAAATACGGAAATGCCGAGGTATCTAGTTTGGCTGGCTAATTGAAAAAAGCAGTATCACGATAAACACGCCAAACCAAGCGCGCCTTCGATGGCCGCACCATTGGTCTGTATCGTGAGGGCGATAAGCTGCTGCCGATCATTCTGCGACAAACTCAAGAGGAGAGCGCCAGCGACAATTAAAACACGGATCTTGATAGATCGACGCTGACTACTGAAATAGCCATGTTGATTACTCCTCTTCAGTGAATGGGCTAAAACTGTCGCCTATTCAAAGGGCAGATCACCGTGGAGGAGTCCATACTATCGCCGCCCGCCGGTAGATATTCCTTCACCAAGGCTTGGTTGATTCGTCACCCGGCGCAGAATCATCAGAGATTTTTTTAGTGTAGCCTCGAAAATATTCCAATCAATTCAGTATTCGTTCAGTGAACTATTGCTAGATTAGTTTCCAGCGTCATTCGCAATACAAGGAGATCTACCATGAAACTGACAACTGCATTGCTAGTCGGTGTATTTGCCCTGGGTTCCACTTTCGCTTTGGCAGGCGGCGGCCACGGGCATGGCAAGCACCTGGGCCACGGCCATCATAAACACAAACACAGCGCCAATTTTTCTCATAAGCTTCGCGCACATCACCGCGGAGTCCACCAGTACCCGCAGCCTGTAGTCCGTAGGCATCGGGGTGATAGTTATGAAACGATCTACGCCAGGGTTATCAGTGCTAAACCGGTATACCGGTATTTTAGCGAGCCGGTAAGGGACCACTCCTGTCTGCAGTATGACCGGAGCCGTCGTAACTATAGCAGCCACACGGCAACTATTTTAGGTGCGGTCATAGGTGGGGCCGTGGGACACCGGGTTGGTGATTCCCATGGTGATCCCCAGATAGCCGCGGTGGCCGGTGGTTTATTGGGCGCTTCTGTCGGCCGGGATATCGACCAACGCGCCAGTTACAATCGTGGGCTGCGGGTAGAAGGGCCCTGCCGGTCTGGCAACC
>CBDTVJ010000289.1:0-5679 GCA_965363655.1 uncultured Halieaceae bacterium
CCATGCCCCAGTGAATACCGCCGTTGGTGGTGCCCTGGCTAATCCGCTGGCGCCATAACACTGTGCCATCGGGGTCGCTGGTGTCCGGGTCGAGGGCGAACACTTCGCCTGATTTTTGGCCCGCCAGTAACAGTTCGCTGCCATCCGGGCGCTGGGCAATGATGACCGAGGCGCCAAAGTCGAAGTCACCACCGGGATTCTCAGGACAGTTGGCCCCGCCGTTAAGACAGGCGGCGTTCCACACATCGTTGGCCATAGCCTGGAAACGCCAGGCGACCTCGCCGCTATCCATATCCAGGGCGATGATGGCATCGGAAGTATCGGTGGCGGGGTGAGTGAGATTTTCGCCGGTACCGAAGTAGATTCGATTGCGTTTGGGGTCGATGGCGGGGGTAGTCCACACCGAGGCACCAGACGGGCCATACTGTTCCTGTCCGGCCGAGTTTATACCTTGCACCACTGCGTCTTCAGTCGCATGCCACTGCCACAGTTGCTCGCCGTTAGCGGCGTCCAGCGCAATCACGCCCCCGTGGGACAGGCAGCATATATGGCTGGGGCTGCCCGATACGGCCACCTCGTAGGATGACACGGGCACGAACAGGCGGCCCTCGTGGTGACTGATGGAGCCGCTGATGACCGAGGTTTCAAACAGGCGGGCAGGACGCTGCCAGACGATATCCAGTGTGGCGGGGTCGGCGGCAAAAATAGTGGCCACGGAATCGGCGAAGATGAGCAACTGCTTACCACCTGGCAGGTTCGCCACGGTGATGGCGGAGCGAATACCGCTGAATACCTGGTTGTGTGCGAGCACACAGCCTCGCAACCGGTCTATGGCGTAGAGCTTGCCAGTCTTGTCGCCAAAATACAGGGTGTCGCCAATGATGGCCGGCTGGGAGCGCATGTCTGTCACTTTGGGAAACGCCAGGCTCCAGGCCAGCTGCAGCTGCTCCACGTTGGCCCTGGTGATGCCGGCGCGCTCATTGGGGACAAAGCGGCGGTTGTGCTTGCCCAGCCCCCAGTTGCCTACATATTCTGTGCCGGCGCTGGTGCCTGACGTGGTGCCTGACATGGCGCAGCTATGCTGCGCTATCCACTGGTCGTTATTGCCAGAACTGCCCGCCAGGTAGATAGCGATAAGGCCACGCTCCTGCTTGCTCAGGTGTGCCGCCATGGGCTGCATCTTGCCGAACTCCATGGCCACCAGCAGTGTCTCCTTGGCAAAGCCCGACAGGGCCTTGCGTGTCGGTGCGTGCATGGCCGGGTTGTCGTGGCAACTGGCGCAGTGCTGGTCGAACAGGCGTCCGCCCAGGTACTCCAGGGGCAGCCTGTCTGCGTGTCGAATGGCGAAGGCTTCCAGGGTCTTCATTGGTGAATCTGACAGGAACAGGCGGGCACTGGCAAGCAGCACGGCGCCGACAAGTAGCAGGGACAGTATGGCGAACATTTTTTTCATATCAGGTCTGGTCCATAGCAGGATTTGTCCCGGTTAGTCCGGCAGGGCAAAGGCGTAAAGGTAGTCGCCATAGCCGCGCTGGAACATGTGATGCCCTCCGGCGTTGATGACAACGTATTGGCGTCCACGGTATTCATAGGTCATCGGTGTGGCGGTAGCGTCTACCGCCATAGTGTGCTGCCACAGGGTCTCGCCGCTGCGGGTATCGAAGGCGCGGAACTGGCGGTCCATGGTCGCCCCAATAAAAAATATTCCGCCGCCGGTGGCGATGCCGCCGCCGAGGTTGGGAGTGCCCCATTCGATATGGAAGGGCGCTGACACCGGGCCCATTTCATGCACGGAGCCCAGGGCGGTTTCCCACAATATGGTGCCGCGGAACAGGTCCACCGCTACGAGTTTGCCCCAGGGAGGCGGATTGCAGGGAATCCCCAGTGGGGATTGCAGGCTGCCGATCTCAATATTGTAGGGTGTGCCCTCCATAGTGACCTGCATACGGTGCCCCGCAGCGGGGTGATCGCGTTTTTTAGTGTGCGGGTCAATGTTCTCCGGCGTGGGGATAAGCCGGCCGGTAAAGGCCACATTGTTGACATTGGTCAGCAGCACTCCGGAATCACCCAGTAGTGCGCCGCCACCCCAGTTGGGCCCGCCCAGGCTGCCCGGGTACATCAGGGTCAGTGTTTCGCCGGTCGGCGTGAACAGGCCCAGGTTGTGCAGGGAGGCCAGTTGTTTGCGGCATGCGTTGCGATCCCAGGGCGTCAGGCCCCAGGCATCCGCTGGCATCAGAAAGGGGTTTAGCAACTGGGGCGGGGCGATGGGTTTGGGCTGTGTTCGAGAGGGCTGCTCTCCGGGAATCTGTGAAGGTGGAGTTGGCTGCTCGGTAATTTCCCACAGGGGCTTGCCGTTGAGTCGATTGAAAACAAATACGAAGCCCTGCTTGGTCAGCTGGGCCAGCGCGGGGATTTTCTGCCCCTGCCTGGTCCATTCGAACAGTATCGGCTGGGCGGGGGTGTCGTAGTCCCACAGGTCGTGACGTACATGCTGGAAGTGCCAGCGCAGTGCGCCGCTTTGCAGGTCGAGGGCCACGATGCTGTTGGCATATAGGGCATCCCCCTTGCGCCCGGCACCGTAATAATCCGGTGAGGCGGCGCTGGTTGGCAGGTAAATTAATCCGTGCTCTTCATCCACTGACATCGGTGCCCAGACATTGGCACTGCCGCTGTGCTCGTGCCCCTGCAGGGGGTCGAATTGCCAGCGTGCTTGTCCGGTGAAACTGTCGAAGGCCTGTACTGTGCCCCGTGGCGTAGTGGCGCGCACGAAATCGATCACGGTGGAGCCGGTGACCACGACCCCGCCTGCGACTACTGGTGCCGAGGAATTGCTAACATCGCCAGGGGCATAGCCCTCGGCGCCGTACAACAGGACTTTGCCCTTGTCCCCGAAATTGTCACAGGGCCTGCCGTCCATCGCGTCGATGGCCCAGAGCCGGCGATCGTGTGTCCCCATGTACAGGCGGTGGCGACAGGCTCCGGTAACGGGTGCCCGAGTTTCCTCGGCGTAGCTGACCCCGCGGCAGCGAAACGGCCGGTCACCGCGGCGGTCGATCTGCGGATCAAATGTCCAGCGCTGTTTGCCGGTGCCTGGATCCAGGGCGATAATCCTGTTGAAGGGTGTGCAATACACCAGGGATTCCCCGGCGGCTGCGGGTAACAGTATCGGTGTGCTCTGGGTGGAGGTCTGTTCCATCTCCTGGCCATAGCGCTCCACGTCACCGCTGCGAAATATCCAGGCGACGTCCAGCTGCGCCACGTTGTCCCTGTTGATTTGTGTCGCTGTGGAAAAGTGCCGCCCGCCCTGATCGCCGCCGTAGTACTGCCATTGCCCGGCGCCGGTAGCGCTGGCGCTCACGCTGAGGGCTGCTGTTACGCTGAGGACTCCTATCAAGCTGAGGGCTCTCATCACGCTGAGGGCTCTCGTCAAGCTGAGGGCTCCCATCAACAGGCAGACTGTCTGCAGGTGGCGGCGCACTGCGATCACGGTGCGCTTACCGCGCCAGTGGTGTGATGCGCAACAGGGTCGGTACGCCGCCCTCAGACTGCCAGGTGGGGAAGTGGGAGTTGGTGGTGTAAACGGCGCCGTCTTCCTCGGACACCTCGATGTCCCGGGTGAAGAAGCGCTGCCGCGGCATCGGGTAGACTTTCCAGTTTTCGGTGGCGATATCAAAGCCGAGGATGGTGTCAGACTGGTTGCCGTTTACCCAGACCATGCCGCGCTTGCGGTCCACATTCAGGGCGTAGGGTATTTCGTTCACTACCGGGAGTTCGAACTCGCTGAATTTTTCGCTGCGCGGGTCGTACTTGACCAGCAGGGAGTCCTGGAAGGCGACGATCCACAGGTTGCCATCGGCGTCGATTCTCAGCCGCCGCGGGCCGTGATAGGGGAATTCCACCATGGTGATTTCCTCTGTCTGCGGATCTATCCTCGCCAGGTCGTTGGCATAGAGGCGCGCGACCCACACGCTGCCATCGGGTGCCACGTCAATGCCGTAGGGCATCGGTAGACCGGTGGATTCACGATCGGGAGAGGGCGTGATCCTGTTTTCAGGGTCCATCCAGAACACTAGCGGCAGTGATTTTAAAATGAGCCACTCTGTCATGTTGCGCGCTGGCAGGTCGTAGAGGGTAAATTTTTCGCTGTTACGATCAAACATGGCGACCTGTGAGGACAGTGCGAGTGTGAACCACACCCGGTCCTCGCCATCGGTGCGTATGGTGTGGGGATAGAAGCCGCCCGGCATTTTGTGCGTTATGAATTGCTTGGTCTTGACGTCAAATTCCAGCAGGGCCTGTTGCATGGATGGGGTGATGAAAATATTGCCGTCCTTGGCGGAATAGGCGAAGGAGTGCACGCCCATGTAGTTATACATTTTGGGAAAGACCTTGAAGCGGTTGCCCATGATGCCGCCGAGCCGCATGTCTGGATCGTGAGGCACCTTGTAGACGGTATATTCGCCGCTGTCAGGGTTGAGTTCATAAATACGATCGAACAGGTTATCGCCGATGTAAATGTAGCCATTGGGATGCAGTAAAAAATCATGCATTTGGGAAAACCCGTCACCGATAGGCCACTCGGTCATTTCAATGCTCGACAGGTGGTCTTCCCATTGGCGCGGCGCCGGGACGCTATCCGGATTCTCGCGCAGCTGGCGATACTCTGTCTGTAACAGCCGGGCAACAGCCTGGTGATCTGCATCGGGCAGGCGCGCGCCATAGGTATTCATGCGTTCGATGACGCTGATCCACTGTTCCTCGGTGCGTTCGTTGCGCATGAACGGAGAGGCCTGTTGGTGACAGAACGCGCAATTCAGTTGGAAGGTCCGCTTGAGGTCTTCATCGCCCCCAAAGCTTAACTGCGACAGCCACACGTTGGACGGGTAACTGGCGATATGCTGTTCGCGGGTCATGCCCTGCATCACCAACTCGTCCGGCAGCTCGGCCAGGTAATTGTCCAGGTAACCCTGCGCGCGCACACGGTATTGCGCGCCGTGTTCACTTTCCTCGAAGCTGACTTTGCCGCTGGCGTCGGTGAAGCGCGTTAATACGGTAGCGGCTGTATTCGTAACACCGTGGGGGGCATAGCCGTCGTCGCTGGTATCCGCTGGCGGCACCTCGGTGGGTGTGCGCGTCACCATGGCCTGGGCCAGTGGTTGGCCCTGGGTGTCCTTGACCAACAGCGTGGCGGACTGGGCGACAGGCACCAGCAGCAGGGCAAGCAGAGCGAAAAAATTTCTCATGGGCGACACTCTGGCGGGGTCAACTACAGTTGGTTTTCAACAGCAGGCGCTTGAACACCACGGCGTTGTGATCGGACTCGTCCCGCTGCGGTTCCTCGGCCAATTCCACATCGGGGAAACGCTTGAACAGTTCCGAGATGGTGAGGTACAGCTGGCGCTTGGCCAGGGCGGCGCCAATGCAGAAGCGCGGGCCGTAACCGAAGGTGACATCCGGGTCGAACACCCGCTCCACGTCGAACTTTTCCGGGTTCTCGTAATAGTCGGGGTTGTAGTCCTTCAGGTGCGGCATCATCAGTACCATCACACCCTTGCGCAAATGCTCGCCCATGAAATCCATGTCCTGTGGCGCATAGCGGGCAAAACCCATCTTGGATGACACGCCCCAGCGGTTGATCTCACTGAAGGCGTTGGAGAAGCTGTCCGGCGTGGCCAGTGC
>CBDTVJ010000290.1:0-5679 GCA_965363655.1 uncultured Halieaceae bacterium
CCACTACACATTGGGCTCATGTGACGCAGCCTGTGCCGCAGGGAAGGCGAGCATGCTCGCCTCTTACTGTGGGTTAGGCGTTCTATTTACAGATTCTATATTACTCTGTCACTTCCGCCATCAATAGGGATCTGGGCGCCTGTCGTGGCGCGGAACGTGTCGCTGGCCATAGCCGAGAGTAGCCGGCCAACATCACTTGAGACGATTTCCTTCTGCAGCAGGTTTTTTGTTTTGTATTCCTTAACACTCATATTGTAACGTGCTGCGGAATTGGCGAGTGCCTCCTCCGTCCATATTGCCGTATCAAACACCGCATCCGGATGAACTATGTTCACACGTACACCATCTCCAGCCAGCTCAAGAGCCGCGACCCGGGCTAACTGGGTGATGCCGGCTTTACTGACGGAGTATGCCGCTGCCCCGGGGCCAGGAGCCGCGTAGTTACGAGAACCAACAAGTAGTATTGACGGGTTTATACCAAGTTTCAGGTAGGGTATCGTCGCGGTCATAAAGCGCTGTGTCGCCGTCAGGTTGATGGCTATGGTCTGGTCCCAGGTTTCTTTGCTGTGGTCTTCGATACGTTCTCCTGACTTGAAAATGCCTGCATTGCAAACCACAATATCCAGGCCGCCATATAAGCGGATTACTTGCTCAGCCGCCGTGGTGATTGATCTGTCATCAGTCAGGTCACAGACAATCCCTGTCATACCATTTTGCCCGAGTGTGTCCACTACTTGCGGATTAATGTCCAAACCGACGACGACAGCACCATCAGCCTTGAGTGCGTCACAGCTTGCCTTGCCAATGCCGCTATTGGCACCAGTAACAAGAGCGACCTTGCCTAGGTGGGGTTTGTCCGGTTCTTTGCTTTTACCCAGTTTGGCTTGCTCGAGTACCCAATATTCCAGTTCGAATATGTCTTCTTCGGGAAGAGCCTTCCAGCCTCCCAGTGATTCGCCGACCTGGACTGCCTTGCGTGTATGCCGCGCGATGTCGGCAATGATATTACATTCCCTGATAGTGCTGCCAAAGGCGATCGAGCCGGTATCACGCCAGATGCCAAAGCGAGGAGCGGGGTCGAGAATCCTAAGTCCAGACCGGTTGTGGCGCTCGAAATAGGCCTCGTAGCTATCCACGAACATATCGACTTCAGGCACGCCGGGTGCCGGATGACTATCAATGATCACAGGAATTCGTTTGGTGCGTATCACGTGGTCAGGTGTTATAGGGCCGCGGGTGGCGATATGGGCTATATCATCAAGGCTGGCGTAACCCTGCGCATCTGGCGCATGATCCAGTATCGCCAGCTGGGGTTTACCCCTTGCCAGGGACACGGCCCTGCGTATGCTCGCCAGCTCGGCCAGCTTGATTTCGTTGTTCGCAGTGGCAAGAGTATTGGCCCCATGCGCAGCGATATAGTCTTCGCCCCTTGTGACCAGGTCAATCATGTCTTCGTAGGCGTCTTTCGCATTATCGCTGAACGTGAAAACCCCATGGTGCTCGAGGATGATGCCCTTGAAACTGTTCAGGTCAATGCCTTTGATGGCCTCATTAACCTGCTTTGATAGAATAAATCCAGGCATAACGTAGGGAAGTACCAGGCAGTCAGGAAATACCTCCGCCAGGATTTTTTTTCCCTTGGGATTGTTCGTCAGCGTGACAATAGCGTCCGTGTGTGTGTGATCGACGAACTTCGTCGGTAGTATGGCGTGCAGGATGGCCTCTACTGAAGGAGAGGGTGCCGCGGGGTCAAGCATTAATGCCCGCAGCTGACGGGTCATATTTGTATCGGAAAGTGCATCCAGTTGCGCCAGCATGCATGTCTCTTTCAGCTTAATGGCGGGAAAACCGGGTTCTTCGATTGTCTTGAGGTCCCAGCCGCTGCCTTTTACATAGAGTACCTGGAGCTCATTGCCGAAGAAATCCTTGGCCAGGGCCTTAACTGATGTATTGCCACCTCCATGCATGACAAGGTCTTCGTTCGAACCCAGTAGGTGAGATGTATAGACTCTCATGGCAAGATCGTCGCCACTAAACGCTGCGGCATCCTGATCGTTCCATAAGCTCTTCATTGTGTGAACCTCAAGTTAAGCGTTTATATACAGCGGCGTTTGCAAGGTGGTCTATTTCCGCACAAAGTGAATGCAAGGTCCAATGTGTTTTTGCAATCCAGGTGGAAACTTCAGACGAGTGCGGGAAGCGGTTATCTGCTACAAATTACTGCTGTCATAGAGCAGGTGGGCCGAGCAGTCGCCTATCAGGTCTACGATCATCTCGCGCTCGGAAAACACCCAGGCGGAATTATGTCGGCGAAATTGATCCCGATATTTACCGGAGATAATAGGCTGTAGTGGCAGCGAGTCAGTTGACTGGATGACAGTGTAATAGGAACGTGCACTCGCACTTTCGCCGTTCTCATGAATTTCCACAATAACATTCGTTGTTAAGTGTTTTGTCCGGGGAGTGCCTGTCGTCTCGTACAGCCGGCAGGATAGCTGGTACATTTTCAATACATCGTCATAGCCAGCACATGTGACGTTATGGGTGGGAGAGACGATCCGGGCATTTCGAAAAAGTTCTGCTACACCCTCCAGGTCGCCGTTATCAATGCGCTCTGCATAGGTGTAAATCAGGTTTTCAATCTGGCGACTGTCTTCCATCTCTCATGCTCTCCTTCGCCCCTATGGCGCCATGTAGGCCTGATAGCCGGAGTTTATCTACCTGACCGGGGGCAGTCCACCGCTATAAAAAGCGACCGTTGATGGCCGCAATGGGTACAATACCAGCATGCACTCACTGTGGAAGGATAATTCTGTGGCCCCTCATCTTATGATTTCTGAGTGCTGGTTAGTGCCCGCTTTAACTCGTCGCTCTCGCCGGTAGGGCCCCAGTGGTGGCTGGTCGACTTTGCCCACTGTTCGTCCGCTTGTTTAGCTTATGTTTGGCTGTTTATATACCCGCTGTAATAAGTGGTCCCGTTGGGGGCGAATCAAGATTTCACAGGACAGTCGCTTATTTGCAGGGGGCACCACCTGAAGAGCAAAATGCTTTTGCCTTCACCGCATTAACTGTGCTGGCCCAGGCTCATGCCAGGGAGGCTGCGCTCGCACGCGAAGAAATGCAGGTAAACGGTAAAGACGCGAAGCTTCTGGGATGGTCTGTCGCGGTCGATCAGTACGCCAGTCAACTACTGGTTATGCGTGAGGACCTGCTGCTTGGTTTTCCTGCGGGCCTGTCGTTGGAGAGCAGCAAGCCCCTCACGCTTGTGCTTGGTGAGCGCAGCGTTATCCTGAGTCATCCCAGGTCCGATCAACAGAGCGCCCTTGAACAGTCTATTCTGTTTGAATTCTGTACCCGACATGATTGTGATTTGTACACTGCGGCAGACATTGAGCAACAGGCGATACCGGTTTCCAGCGGCAGGGTCAGGCCCGACTGGATTTTTTCAGTGCAGGGCCCAGTCTGCACCTACCGGGGCATACAGGTACAGTTTACCACTACCGGCCAAATGGCCAGGTCACGCCTGATCTGTGAACAATTTTTACAGGAAGTAATGATGCTGGACAATGAATTAGCCTGGCAGCGGCGTCATGCTGTAATTGTGGAATGGGAGCACGTGGCCATTGCAGCGACACCGGGGCAACCGGAACATGTGGTCCGTTTAAACTCGCTCGGAGATACTGTGCTGATTTCGCTGCCCGTTCTCTATGGCAGTGCAGGGCTGTTGGAGGATATTCAACCCTGGTTGCGTGACCGGGAGAGTGAAGAGGACGAAGGCGGTAATATTCATGTGGAGTTGAAAGCGGCGCATTATGGTTGGGAAATCGAAAAATGAGTCTTTTTCGCACACTGCCAAGGGTTGCAAAGGCTGCCCGGTATTTTTAATGGCAAGGATTGGAACAGGATCACACTACATGGAGGGATTTTTGGCATGAAAGGAGATATTCTAAGGGCGTATTTTGGTAATTGGATCGAGTCGGCAAGTACAGCATGCTGAAAGTTGTAAAAATTAGCGCCCAGGACCTGGAAGTCGGTATGTATGTTTCCAGGCTTGATCGTCCCTGGCTAGAAACGCCTTTCTTACTGCAGGGGCTTATCCTGCAATCCGATGATGAAATTCAGCGGCTGCAGAAGTATTGCCAACACGTCTACATCGACACCCTCCGGTCTGTAAATAGGCCGCTCTCTGCCCGCCCCGGAGTTCTGGATAGACCCCGCAAGCCGTTGCAGGAACTGTTTAAAAACCGCGTTCTCAAGAAGCGCAAGGACACCCACAACTGGGGGCAGGAGTATCCTCATGCCCAGGAAGCGGTGCAGGGCCTGTCCGCCGGTATTGAACAGATGTTCGACAATGTCGTCAAGGGGGGGGCCCTCGATATCATTAAGGTCAAGAAATCAGTTGACCCAATGATTGACAGCATTATTCGCAACCCCGATGCCTGTATCTGGTTGGCCAGGATCAAGCAGGAAGATCAGTATACCTACCAACACTCCCTTGGAGCCTCTATCTGGGCGGTAGCCCTGGGCCGCCAACTGGGATTGCCCAGGGCGGACCTGAGATCATTGGCTATTGGTGGCCTGTTATTTGATTTGGGTAAACTGGGTGTCGACAAAGAGCTGCTGCGCTGCGAGCGTCCCCTGACTGACGATGAGATGCAGCAGTTGCGGGACCATGTAACGATTGGCGTGGAGATGATCAAGAACAGCGGTCTTATGAATAAGGACGTGATTGATATGGTCGCTTATCACCACGAGAGACATGATGGCGCAGGATACCCCACAAAGCTCAAAGGGGATGATATTCCTGTATTTGCGCGGATAGCGGCTATCGTGGATTGCTATGATGCGATTACCAGCCACCGCAGCTATGCCCGGGCGATATCACCGTCCGAGGCTATCAAAATGCTCTATCAACTCAAGGACGTTGATTTCCAGGCTGAGCTGGTGGAGGAGTTTATTCAGGCTGTAGGCATCTATCCTGCTGGGACCCTGGTCGAGCTGTCGTCCGGTGAGGTGGCGGTGGTTGTCGCGGAATACCGCACCCGCAGGCTGCGCCCCCGGGTGATGGTGCTGCTGGACTCAGAAAAGCAGCCACTGCCTGATATCAGGACAGTGGACCTGCTGAATGTGACCCAGACAGATGAAGGTGAGCCACTGGATATAGTGAATAGCCTGGAGTCGGATGCCTACGGCCTGGACATGGCCGGGATAAAAATTTAATTGGAGGCTACCGTGGCCGCAATGCCTGAAATCCAGCGACAGGATTTTATTGTAGCGCTTGGCGGCTTTGTCGAAACAGCCAGAAACGATTCATGCCATTTGGGCTTGTTATTGATCGACCTCACCAATCTTTCGAAGATAAACCACAGTCATGGCTATGCAACCGGGGATCTTATGCTGGCTGCGGCCTATAGCCACCTGCTGGGTATAGTCGAGAACCCGGATACGGTGTTTAGGGTAGGGTGCCACCGGTTTGCCCTTATCCTGCCCAGGTTAAGCAATCCATCTTTTATAGCGCTCGCTTTGAACAAGGTTACCACCTTATTACACCAAGACCTGTTTACTGATGCCGGCACGGTGAGTGCGAAGCTGAAAATCGGTGTGGCGCTGAACCGCAATGGTGCGCGCGATTCACTGGCGATGCTCGCGCTGGCCGAGTCATCCATTGCCCATGTCAGG
>CBDTVJ010000291.1:0-5664 GCA_965363655.1 uncultured Halieaceae bacterium
TCAACGCGGTTGCGGCGCAGAACCCCCTGTCGTGGTTTCCCACTGAGCGCAGCGCTGAGGAGATCGCCACTGTCAGCGACAGTAATCGCTATGTTGGCTTCCCGTACACCAAGTTCCTGAATTCCATTATCCAGGTAAATATGGGAGCAGCGGTGATTATGACCTCGGTGGCAAAAGCCCGTGAATTGGGCGTGGCAGAGGATCGTATGGTTTATCTGCACGGCTGCGCCGATGCCAACGATATCTGGAACGTGAGCGAGCGTGTGAATTACCACTCGTCCCCTGCCATTCGCACGATGGGTGAGAAAGCCTTCAGTATGGCGGGGAAAACCATTGATGAGATGGATTACTTCGACATCTACAGTTGTTTCCCATCCGCCGTGCAAATTGCCTGTGATGAATTGGGTATTGCCCACGATGATGCACGTGGTCTTACGGTAACCGGTGGCTTGCCCTATTTTGGTGGGCCCGGTAACAACTATGTCACGCATTCTATCGCCACCATGATGGATGTATTGCGCAGTAACCCGGGCAAGTTTGGTTTACTCAATGCCAATGGTTGGTTTATCACCAAGCATTCCATGGGAATCTATTCCACGACTCCCCTTGCAGGCGAGTGGCGGCGAGAAAGTCCGGCCGATTACCAGCAGGCGATTTTGGATGAGGCGCATGCGCCCTTCACGGAGTTACCCAATGGCAAGGCCACCATAGAGACCTATACAGTCCTGCATGGCCGCGAAGGGGTAGAGCGCGCGCTGGTGATTGGATTGCTGGAGGACGGCACCCGCTTTATCGCCGAAACACCGGATGATGAGCAAACATTGCAGCAGATGATGGATCGGGAAATGCTGGGTGTGAGTGGTACTGTGACTGCGGGTGACGAAAAGAACCTGTTTGTTCCGGATTTTGTTTGAAGCCTTTTTCCTGAGCCAGGAATTTAAGGAGCAATTGTAGAGCCGTGCGGTAGTCGCACGGTGGTTACCGCCGCCAAGAGGCAGGCGTTTTTCATTTTTTACTGACTAGTTGCGCTGCGCAGGCATTAGCCGCTGCGAGTACTTTTAACGCGCAGTTCCGCGCAGGCATTGTCGGGCGTGGTGTAAACCAGAGTGCCGCTGGTGTCCCTGTCCAGTTCCGCCGCATTGGCTTCATCGGTATCGATATGCATTTCCAGGCGGTAGCCGGGGCTGACCCGCACCAGCACATCACTAAAAATGAGATCACGGGGCCCACCGGTAATTGCCACTTCTACCTCATCGCGATTTTTTACACCGAAATGTTTGGCGTCATCGGTATGCATATGAATGTGACGGCGGGCGCAAATTAAGCCCTCTTTCAGATGAACTGTGCCTGCTGGCCCCTCGAGGGTAATGGGAGCGGAGTTATCCACTTGGCCTGAATCCCGCACGGGTGCATCCACACCTAACAGGTATTCATCGGTGCGGGATATCTCTACCTGGTTCTTCGAGCGTAAAGGTCCCAGCAGCCTTACCCTGTCGATCCGCCCGCGCGGGCCGATCAAGCTAAGCATTTCTTCACAAGCGTATTGTTTGGGTTGGGAAAGGTCTTTGTAGGGTGTGGGTTGGGCATCCGCACCGAATAAGGTGGCGAAAGTCTCTCTATCGAGATGAATATGCCTGGCACTGACTGCTATGGGAATTGGGCCCGGATCAATGGGCTGCTGTTGCTGCTCAATCAGGGTCTTTGCCTGCCGCGCTATCATCAGCTCTTCATTGGTTTTGATTACCAGGGCCTTAACGCGAGAGTGCTGGTCGTTAATCGCCACGACCTTGTTGTCATGCGTAACCTTGGCATCGTGGTTGAGGTTGTCATCAACAAACAAACCGAGAAAATCCAGACGCTGCAGGATTCTATGGCGCATGCTGGCACTGTTTTCCCCAATACCGCCGGTCAGCACGATGGCATCAACGCCGCCCATGGCGACCGCATAGGCACCAATGTATTTTTTGGCCTGGTGGGCAAATACCGAGATAGCCAGGCGTGCACGGTCATCACCCTGCGCCGCCTTTGCTTCGAGTTGGCGTAGATCGTTACTGGAACCTGAAAGACCCTTCAAGCCGCTTTGTGTATTGAGTAGCTGATCAAGTGCCTCTACGTCATCTACCTCATTGCGCAATAAGGCCAACAATACCCCCGCGTCAATATCGCCACTGCGGGTGCCCATAACCAAACCTTCCAGGGGTGTCATGCCCATACTGGTTTCGGTTGAATGGCCGTACTCGATGGCGCAGGCGCTGGCACCATTGCCCAGGTGCAGGGAAATGATGCGCAACTCGGTAAGCGGCCGGCCCAAAAAGCTTGCCGCTTCATTCGCCACGTACTGGTGAGAGGTGCCATGAAATCCGTAACGCCGAATCTTATGTTTGCTCGCCAACGCAGTATCGATAGCGTAGGTGCTGGCCCGGCGGGGCAGGGTGGCATGAAACGCGGTGTCAAACACGGCCACATGAGGTATTTCAGGCAGCTCCCGCATACAGGCGCTTATACCTGCGATATTTCGTGGGTTATGTAGCGGTGCAAAAGGTATCCAGGCGGTAATTTTCTCCAGCACGTCCTCATCAATCACCACGGCGTCCCTGAAGGTATCACCGCCATGAACAACACGGTGACCAACGGCCTCTATAGCGTGCTCCCTGCTCATGGCCACCGTTTTCGCGATGGCCTGTGTGAAGGCTTCATCGCTGCCCAGCTCCTCGAATTTCCCCTGCAGCAATGTCGTTTCTGCCTCGGTATCAAAGAGCTGGTACTTGACGCTGGATGAGCCGGAGTTAAGGACCAGTATATTCATTGTTTTCGGGTTACCACCTGTGTTTGCCAGAGCTTGATCTCTTCCACAGCTTCGGCCAATGCTGTCTCCAGGGGAGTGTAGCGCATCTGCAGATCTTCGATAGCCCGGTCAGGGCTGAACAGTAGCGAGCCGGCGGCAGTGGTCGCTCGGTTCACTACCAGTGACCGGTACCGGGTGGTCCCTTGAAAGGCCCCACGACACCCTTGGTAACCCATCCTCCGTAGAACTCACCTGGCTGGGGTTTGACCCGCTCTGCGTTGACATGGCAGGCGACACGCCCGGGGTAGAAGGAAACATATCCGTCGATGTCGCAGAAGCGCTCGCTAGCGTTTTCGTAACTCCAGGCCACCATGCCAGCGGCAGGGTTCGATGTTAATGTCCAGTAGCTCGCCTGACCTTTCCACTCGCAGTAGCTGCGATCCGGCGTTCGCGCCAGGAGTGTCCAGTCGACATCCGCGGCCGGCAGGTAATAGGTGGGTGGACTGGCGGTTTCCAGTACGCGCAGGGAAGCGCTGGTGCGGGCTATTCTCAATGTGCCGGCGAATACCTCCACCAGGGCATCGCAGGTCACGAGCACGGGTGGACGCGGATAATCCCACACCGACTCCTGGTCAGGGCCTGGCTCGTCGGCAAAGGGTGGCCGTTCTTTTCCGCAATATTTCCACATGGCAAAGTGCTCGTCAGTAAGTTGTGAAGGATACGAACGTTGGGCCTGATGGGATCACGGTGTCTACTTGCCAGTGTCACCGGGGTACTTCGGCAGGCTCGCCGCCATTGCCTCCACATCATGGGCCGGCAATACCGTCACACCATCAATCTTCTCAAGTTCCAGCAAGTAATCCCGCAGCAGGGCGGTTCTGGCGGTATCTTCCGGCACGATAATCGCGCTGTAGAGCCAGTGCTTGGGCAGGTCCTGCAGCAGGGATTTCTTGTCATTGGTGATATCCCCGGAGAACAGCCAGAACTTGTCTGCAATGCGCACGGCATACAAGGTACTGCCCGGCGTGTGGCCGCCCAGTGACGCTGCCACCAGTCCCGGAAAGCCCGGTATGGTCATCATGCTTCCCGCAGCCAGTTGCCGGCGTTCACAGGCCACCCCATCAAATGCCTTGAAGCCCAGCTCGGTGGTGTAGTTGCGTTCATTAAACTGCAAGGGTGTCTGGAATACTGTGGCCGCTTCCGCCTGGGCAGCACAGATAGTGGGCAGTCCGTCGGTATGATCGCTGTGCAGGTGCGTAAACGCGATACCCTCAATGCTGTCGACTGCTGCGCCCAGCTGTTGCGCCAGGCTGCCATACGTTGCGGTGGGCTCTGCATCAAGAATGAATTCTATCGGTTTGCCAAACGCGATTGCCTGCTCCGGCGGCATGCCCGTATCGATCAGGAAGCGGCGGCCATCGGACCACTCCAGCAATACGCCCGGGTGGCCCAGGGTTCCGTAGGGACTGCGCTGGGAGGCTGAGTTGAGGTAGCTGATGCTTACAGGGCCGCCCGCCACATCAAGGGCGGCTGCGATGGCGTCGAAGTCGGGCAGTGGTGGGTGGATAGAGCGGATTTGTCGATGCGCAGGGAATGTGACAATGGCTACTATGAGTATGAGCATGAGCATGAGTGCCAGGGGTAGGGCGACGATCAATAGCATCAATTTTTTCACTGTGCGCTCCTGTGGGCCTCGCCGATCACCACCGCCCGCTTGTCCTGCTGTGTCATGTCACTGGACTCCACCTGAAATATTGATGAATCCAGAGTAATGCGGACTGTGGCTACAGGAAAGCCCTAAAAGGACCCGATATAGGGACTTTTGTGGCCAACACATAAATTCTCACACTGGGCAGAGGGGTAAAGTCCCCTGCTGGCGACTTCTTCAGATGTACCTGTTGTAAGCAGGGCCGATTACTCCATAATCGATCGCTAAACTACTGGCGTCGGTTTAAATTCGGGCAATAGGGAAGACTCTATGACAGATCACCAGAAGAAAGTGCTCGTGCTGTTCGCACACCCCTCCATTGAGCGCTCCGAGGTCAATGTAGAACTTCTTGCCGCCGCACAGCAGATCCCCGGTGTGACCATCGTCGAGCTGTATCGGGAATACTGCACCCTGCAGATCGACATCGACCGGGAGCAGCAGCGTCTGCTGGCGCACGACATTATCGTCTTCATGTTTCCCATGTATTGGTATTCAACGCCGCCCTTACTCAAGGAATGGCAGGACCTGGTGCTGGAGTATGGCTTTGCCTATGGCCCTGAGGGTGTGGCCTTGCACGGCAAGACCTTTCTTTGTGCGCTTACCGCGGGTGGCCCGCAAAGCGCCTATTGCGAGCAGGGCTACAACAAGTGCTCGCTGCGGGAGCTGCTGCGTCCACTGGAGCAAACGGCCGACCTGTGCGGCATGCAGGTGCTGGCACCCTTTGCCCTGTTTGGTTCGCGTACCGCTGTTGAAGAGGATCGGCTGCATTGCCATGTCGATGAATGGCGACTGGTGCTGGAGGCGCTGCGCGACGACCAGCTCGATCTGCAACAGTCCATGGGACTAGCCATGCTCAATGGCCACCTCCCAGGCTTGATCGGGGCAACAGCATGAGTGCTTTCCTGTTCAACGCTTTTATCTATTTATGTTCCACGGTGATTGCCGTACCGCTGGCAAAACGCCTGGGCCTGGGATCGGTGCTGGGGTACCTGATAGCCGGCGTCTTTATCGGTCCGGTGCTGGGATTGGTCGGCGCGGAAACGGCAGAACTGCAGCACTTTGCCGAGTTCGGGATTGTCATGATGTTGTTTCTGGTGGGGCTGGAACTGGAACCCTCAGTGCTATGGAGTATGCGCAGCAAGCTGCTGGGCCTGGGCGGCCTGCAGGTTGC
>CBDTVJ010000292.1:0-5653 GCA_965363655.1 uncultured Halieaceae bacterium
TGCGGTTGGAACCCCACGCCCTTAAGTGGACCCTGCCTACCGGACAGCTCCGCCATCACACCCTCCCGTATACTGCGGTAGAGCCGGTCCCGGTACTTTAAAGCCTCATAAGGGCGTGGGGTTCCAACCGCATGAGGCTTTAAAGTACCGGGACCGGCGGGCGGCAGAGAGTGCGTAAGCTGGCGGGCGACAGAGGGTTCCGCAGCTGGCGGGCAGCCGAGGGTTCTGAAGCGGGCTGGGAGCAGGAGACGATCGAAACCAGCGGCAGGCGGCGACCGGGACAGGCGGCACGCGACATCAGAGCCAGAATGGTGTGTGCTCCAGCTGCAAAGAAGTTCCGTTCTGGTCTATTCCAGGGGTTACCTATCTTCGATAAACCAACGCGCCGAGTCTGGACAGCCTGCGGCCTATCCCCTACAATCTCTCGCCAGATTTGACACCGCTGGCCAGCGCGCCATTTGCAGTGTGTCCCTGTTAATAACCAGAGCTGTATTTATGTAAGAAAAGCGAGATGAGGGTTCCCCATCTCGCTTTTTTGCGAGCGCGCTCGGTTGTTGTAACGCCATTGATTATTGGAGGTTCGCTTGTCCATTCCGGCCATATTAGCCCTTGAAGACGGCAGTATATTCAAAGGCTTGGCGATAGGTGCCACGGGTACCTCGGTTGGCGAGGTTGTATTCAATACCGCCATGAGCGGCTACCAGGAAATCCTCACAGACCCATCCTACGCACGCCAGATCGTCACCCTGACCTATCCCCATATCGGCAACACCGGCACTAACGCGGAGGACGAGGAGTCCACCGCTATCTGGGCTGCCGGACTGGTAATACGTGACCTGCCCCTGATGGCCAGTAACTATCGCAATGAGCAGGGCCTGTCCGAGTATTTGCAGAGCCGTAATATTGTCGCCATTGCCGACATCGATACCCGCCGCCTGACCCGCATTTTGCGCGAGAAAGGTGCCCTGAATGGCTGCCTGATGGCCGGGGACGAGATTGATGAGGCCAGGGCGCTGCAGCAGGCTCGGGAATTTGCCGGTCTCAAGGGCATGGATCTGGCCAAAGAGGTCACAATCGGTGACAGCTACCTGTGGCGCGAAGGTAGTTGGGTCATGCATGAGGGGCACTCTGAACGCGCTGAGGCAGATTTGCCCTGGCACGTGGTCGCCTACGATTTCGGCGTCAAACGCAATATCCTGCGTATGCTGGTCGACCGTGGTTGCCGGCTCACCGTAGTGCCTGCCCAGACACCGTCGGCGGAGGTGCTGGCCATGAATCCCGACGGCATCTTCCTGTCCAACGGCCCCGGTGACCCCGAGCCATGCACCTATGCTATCGAGGCCATACAGGCCATTCTCGACACTGATATTCCGGTCTTTGGTATCTGCCTGGGCCACCAGTTGTTGGGGCTGGCCAGTGGTGCCAGTAGTGTGAAAATGAAGTTTGGCCATCACGGCGCCAACCACCCGGTACAAAATCTCGATGATGGTACTGTGCTGATCACCAGCCAGAACCACGGGTTCGCCGTGGATGAGGCAAGTCTGCCGGACAATTTACGCGTGACGCACAAATCCCTGTTCGATGGCAGCCTGCAGGGCATCCATCGTACCGATAAGGACGCTTTCAGTTTCCAGGGTCATCCGGAAGCGAGCCCGGGGCCCCACGATGCCGCGCCACTGTTTGACCATTTTATTGACTTGATTGCCGCACGGGCCGAGAAAAAGTAGACCAACATGCCAAAGCGTACTGACATAGAAAGCGTCCTGATCCTTGGTGCCGGGCCAATCATCATCGGCCAGGCCTGTGAATTTGATTATTCAGGAGCCCAGGCCTGCAAGGCCCTGCGGGAAGAGGGTTACCGGGTCATCCTGGTGAACTCCAACCCGGCCACCATCATGACCGATCCCTCGATGGCGGACGCCACGTACATCGAGCCTATCGAATGGCAGACCGTGGCGCGCATTATCGAGATTGAAAAACCCGATGTACTGCTGCCCACCATGGGCGGCCAGACCGCCCTCAACTGTGCCCTGGACCTGGCCCGCGAAGGGGTCCTGGAAAAGCATGGGGTAGAGATGATCGGGGCGACCAAGGAAGCCATCGACATGGCGGAAGACCGCCAGTTGTTCGATAAGGCAATGAAACGCATTGGCCTGGAAACACCGCGCGCCTCCACGGCCCACAGTATGGAGGAGGCCTTCCAGGTACTCGATTCCATCGGTTTCCCCTGCATTATCCGCCCCTCTTTCACCATGGGCGGGTCCGGTGGCGGTATTGCCTACAACCGGGATGAGTTCGAAGAGATCTGCACCCGGGGCTTCGATCTGTCACCCACCAATGAACTGCTGATCGATGAATCGTTGATCGGCTGGAAAGAATTCGAAATGGAAGTTGTTCGGGATAAGAACGACAACTGCATCATCGTGTGTTCCATCGAGAACTTTGATGCCATGGGCGTGCACACAGGTGATTCGATTACCGTGGCGCCGGCCCAGACCCTGACGGACAAGGAATACCAGATTATGCGTAACGCCTCGCTGGCGGTGTTACGCGAGATCGGCGTGGAAACGGGTGGCTCGAATGTGCAGTTTGGGCAGGATCCAAAAACCGGCAGACTGGTCATCATTGAGATGAACCCGAGGGTGTCCCGCTCCTCGGCCCTGGCCTCCAAGGCAACGGGTTTTCCCATTGCGAAGGTCGCGGCCAAGCTGGCGATTGGCTACACCCTGGACGAATTGCAGAACGATATCACTGGCGGCGCAACACCTGCATCTTTCGAACCCTCCATCGATTATGTCGTCACCAAGATTCCGCGTTTCGCCTTTGAGAAATTCAAAGGCGCCGATACGCGCCTGACCACACAGATGAAGTCTGTAGGCGAGGTGATGGCCATCGGTCGCACTTTTCAGGAGTCGGTGCAAAAAGCCCTGCGTGGCCTGGAAGTGGATTCCGCCGGTTTTGAACACATGGTGGATGTGGATGATCCGGAGCAGCGCGAAGTGCTGGTGTCTGAACTCACTAATCCAGGGCCCGACCGTATCTGGTACATCGGTGATGCGTTCCGCGCCGGTATGTCTGTAGATGAGGTTTACCAATACTCGGGTGTAGATCCCTGGTTCCTGGTACAGATCGAGGACATTATCAAAACCGAGAATAGCCTGAAAACGGTGGTGCTGGCGGAGATGGATTACCAGCAGATGTTCGGGCTCAAGCGCAAGGGCTTTGCCGACGAGCGACTGGCGGTGTTGCTGGCCGCCACTGAGCAGCAAGTGCGTGAGCACCGTCAGGGATTGGACGTGCGCCCGGTTTACAAACGGGTAGATACCTGTGCTGCTGAATTTGCATCTTCCACTGCCTATATGTACTCCACCTATGAGGAGGAGTGCGAGGCGAATCCCACCGACCGCGACAAGATCCTGGTGCTGGGCGGCGGTCCCAATCGTATTGGCCAGGGCATTGAGTTTGACTACTGCTGTGTGCATGCCGCACTGGCAATGCGCGAAGATGGCTACGAGGCCATTATGGTCAACTGTAACCCGGAAACGGTGTCCACCGACTACGACACTTCGGACCGCCTGTATTTTGAACCGGTGACTCTGGAAGATGTGTTGGCCATTGTTGACCTGGAAAAGCCCAAGGGCGTGATCGTCCAGTTTGGCGGCCAGACTCCGCTGAAACTGGCCCGTGCGCTGGAAGCTCAGGGCGTACCCATTATCGGCACCACTCCGGATGCAATTGACCGCGCCGAAGACCGGGAGCGTTTCCAGCAGATGATCCAGAAGCTGGGCCTTAAGCAGCCGAACAACACCACGGTGCGTAGTACTGGGGAAGCGGTGGAGGCAGCACAGGCCATCGGTTATCCATTGGTGGTGCGCCCGTCCTACGTGCTGGGTGGTCGCGCTATGGAAATCGTTTATCGCGAGGAAGACTTGCTGCGCTATATGCGCGACGCGGTGCAGGCCTCCGATGACTCGCCAGTATTGCTGGATTCCTTCCTGTCTGCGGCGATCGAGGTAGATATTGACGCGGTTAGCGATGGTGAGGAAGTGGTCATCGGCGCGATCATGCAACACATTGAGCAGGCAGGTGTGCACTCGGGTGACTCCGCCTGTTCCCTGCCGCCCTATAGCCTGGATCCGGATCTGCAGGATGAGATGCGTGAGCAGGTGAAGAAAATGGCGCTGGAGCTGGGGGTTAAAGGCCTGATGAATGTGCAGTTGGCCTGGCAGGATGATGAAATATACGTGATCGAGGTCAATCCGCGGGCTTCCCGTACCGTGCCGTTTGTGTCCAAGTGTATAGGTGCCTCTCTGGCCAAGGTCGCCGCCCGTTGTATGGTGGGGCAGACTCTGGCCCAGCAGGGCTTTACCCGCGAAATCGTGCCACCCTACTTCAGTGTGAAAGAGGCGGTATTGCCGTTTAACAAATTCCCCGGTGTCGACCCGATCCTGGGGCCCGAGATGAAATCCACCGGTGAAGTGATGGGAACTGGCGATACTTTTGCCGCAGCCTTCGCCAAGGCCCAGTTGGGCGCTGGCAGCGCAGCGCCGACCAGTGGTACCGCACTGATCAGTGTCCGTGATGTGGATAAACCGGGCGCCGTGGCTGTCGCCAGGGACTTGTCTGCACTGGGCTTTTCCCTGGTTGCTACTGGCGGTACCGCCAAGGCCCTGGAGGAAGCGGGGCTGGAGGTTCGGCGCGTCAACAAGGTGCTTGAGGGCCGTCCCCACATTGTGGATATGATCAAGAACGGTGAGGCGGACTTTATCATCAACACCACCGAGGGCCGGCGCGCCATTGAGGATTCGGCGCCTATCCGCGCCAGCGCCGAGGTTCGTCGGGTATTTTATACCACCACCTTAACCGCCGCTGAAGCGATCTGCATGACCTTGAAGCACGAGGGAGACACGACGGTGCGGCGCCTTCAGGATCTGCACGGGAGAATCGACGCATGAACAAGTTTCCAATGACACTGGCAGGCGAAACTACCCTGCGTGAAGAACTGGACCGGCTAAAGAGAGTGGAGCGCCCGCGTATTGTGCAGGCCATTGCAGAGGCGCGTGAGCACGGCGACTTGAAAGAGAACGCCGAGTATCATGCTGCGCGGGAGCAGCAGAGCTTTACGGAAGGGCGCGTCCTGGAAATCGAGGGCAAACTCGGTAATGCCCAGGTCATCGATATCACCACGATTCCGAAAACGGGCAAGGTGATTTTTGGCACCACGGTCGACCTGATCAATGTAGCAACTGATGAAAGTGTGACCTACCGTATCGTCGGTGAAGATGAAGCCGACGTAAAGAGCAACATGATCTCTGTGGGGTCACCCATTGCGCGGGCCCTGGTGGGCAAGGAAGAGGGCGATGTGGCCGTCGTCAAGGCACCGGGTGGCGATATCGAATACGAGATAGACCAGGTTCAGCATCTCTGAGATGGCCGCGATTGCGGCCGGTTGGTAGTAGGGTAAAGGGCGTCTCACTTCAGGTGCGGCACCCTTTTTTTGTTATAAAGCGCAGGATTTCATCGGGCCTTTCTCTTTAGTAATGAAAACCATTCTCATTTAGGTTAAGATAGGTTTTTTGCAGCGACTATTTGATTATTATGAGTACCTCCCTATGGTCCCTGAACACCGGGGACCACTGCGAAATCCTGGGTT
>CBDTVJ010000293.1:0-5651 GCA_965363655.1 uncultured Halieaceae bacterium
CTGGCAGCCTTGGGTCATTTTCTTCCTGGAAGCTCTTAACAAGCAAAAGGAAAACTTAGACGCCAGAATTAAGCGAGAACGCCTCATTCCGGGTGATCTACCAGAACTGTCTGTGCAGATTTTAGAAATCGCTCGTGAGCACGGCAGAGTAACCATCAATGACATTGAAACCACCACCGGCGTTAGCCGTGGGACAATCAAAGACCATGTGAAGTCCCTGCATAAGAATGGGCATATTGAGCGCCATGGCGCTGGTCGAGGAACATGGTATTCACTGGCGTAAAGCCTCGCTAACTTTGCGGGGCTTTTTTGTTCATGCCTCCACTAAAAATAAATGCGTCCCCATTGTTTTAAAAATAAATGCGTCCCAATTTTTCCTACTGTAGCGCGGCCATACGCCGTTGCTCATTGTCGATATAGCCCAGCCACTGCTGCGCCAACACGGCCGTATCCTCGTGCAGCACGGCCTTGTCAAAGACGCTCTTTGCCGCGTCCAGCTTATCGGCGCCAGCCATGGCCATGCCCAGCAGCAACAGCGCTTCGCCCAGATCGTCTGTATCGCTCATCTCTACCGCTGTGCGCGACGCTGACTCGGCACCCGCCCAATCGTAGTTGTCCATGTAAAGCCTTGCCACTCGCATATGTATTGCGCTGTCTTCCGCGATAGTTGCCGCCGCCGCCAGCGGTGGAATTGCCCTGGCCTCCTCGCCCGCCATATACCAGGCCTGGGATTCAAGTTCCAGGTTGCGCCTGGTGGTCTCGATACGACCCGACTTCATTTCACGCTCCAGCAGCGCCGCCGCCTTGTAGGGCAAACCATGGGCCAAAAACAGGTTGGCCAGGGACAGCAGGTGGTTACCCTTTTCCAGGCGCTGATCGTCAAGCAGCGATTCAACCAGCGCGAGTTGCTTTTCGGTGTCACCCAACTGCCCGTGCAGGGCCGCCAGGTTCAGCAGGTACTTCTCCTTTGGATAAAGCGCTACCAATTCATAGAGCACCGCGCGCATGGCGGTGAAATCATCATTCATATAGTAGACCGACGACAGTAACACCAGCCAGTTTTCGCGGGGGGCGCGGCCCTTCTCCCGCTCCGCGGCAATCGCCGTAAGCAGCGGCGCCAGCGCTCCAGCATAATTCTCCTGTCCGATGCGGGCCTGCGCCAGGATCACCCAGGCCGCAGGGTCGGTCGGCACTTCGCCCTTGAGTTCCACCAGCTGCATCGAGTAGCGCTCCGCTGCCGGGTAGTCCTCCGCCATCAGCGCAAGCTGGCTGATAGTGGTCAACAAACCACGCAGCTGCGAGACAGGCAAGTTGGTTTGCGCCAGCGCCTCCCTGTAGGTGGCCATCGCGCGTTCCATATTGTCGAGCTGATACCAGGCAAAACCCGTCATGTTGAGCACGTGTGCGAGTTCGTAGCTACTCAGCTTGATATTGCGCAACGCGTCCAGCTTTTCGATGCCCGCAGTCCACTCATCTTTATCAAAAAGCTCCTGCACTTTGGCAATATGGTCGTAAACCCTCTTGCTCATGCCCACTACTCTCTCGGCAGCGGCTTGTTGCGCCACAAAAAGCAGCAACAGCCACAACACGAGACAGCGCGCACTCGCAGCACTCACTGCCTAGTGCCCTTATCAACGACATTGTAGTAGAACCTGTTGAGGACTCCATGCACCTCCAATGGAACACCGTCTATGACTCGCGGTTTATACTTGAACCGTTTCGCCGCCTCAATGGATGAACGGTGAAATAACACGCTGTCACACTCGTCGCGCATCACTTCAACATCTTTTACAGTACCTGCCGCAGTCACTGTATAACGGACCAGGCACGCGCCCCCGATACCTTTCTTCATCGCCGAGTGTGGATAGATTGGCGCCACTTTCACGATGGGCAGGTAATCACCCTCGCCCGCGCCGAAGCCGATGCCACCCTGGCTGATCTGGATATCCGAGGTGGCGGGCATCGCCGAGACTGTCAATTGCTGCCCACTCATATCAGCGTCACTGCGGCGCATCGGCGGCAGTTCAGGGGCTTTAGCGAGTTGCGGCCGGTCCGGAGTGCGTCGCTTACGCTGTACGCTCTCCTCGCGCTTTATCCTTACAAAATCGAGCATCTGCATACGGTTGGCTTGCTCCAGACGAAGGTCAGACGACTGGATCAGGTAGTGCATGAACCAGGCCAGCGATAGCGCCGCTATTGCACCACCAATTACCTGCAGGACCAGGCGCGCAAAGTAGCGCGCGTCATGCCTGATACGCAACGCGTACTCCATTGACGCAATACTGTCTGGCTCAGGACTCATTGGCAGCAAGTGCGATGTCATAGACCCCGGCTCGACGCGATGCGTCCATGACCTGCACCAGGGTATCGTTCTTGGATTCTTTATCGGCCTGGATCACCAGGGTGCCCTTGGGGTTCTCCGCGTGCAAGCGCTCGACGATAGAGCGCACCGAGCGAATATCGACCTGCCTGCGGTTTATCCAGATGTTGTTCTCGGCGTCGATAGCGACCAGAATGCTGGCTTTTTCCTGCACCACAGCGGTCGCGGCAGAAGGCTTGTCAACATCAATTCCCGACTCCTTGATAAACGTGGCGGTCACGATAAAAAATATCAGCATGATAAACACCACATCCAGCATCGGCGTGATGTCGATCGAGCTCTCTTCCTCTTCTACTCTGCCCTTCAGAAAATCACGCACTGGCGTCAGCTCCCAGGTATGCAAGTTGTGCCGGCAAGGCCTCGCGCTGGGCCATCGCTCGCCGTTCGACAAATTTTGAGCCAAGCAGACCGAAAATCGCCACTACCATACCCGCCAGCGTTGACACGGTCGCCTTGGATACGCCGGCAGCCATAGAGCGGGGGTTGTTGGAACCGGTGGCCGCCAGCGCATCAAATACCTCCAGCATACCCGCTACCGTACCCAGTAAGCCCAGCAGCGGACACAACTTGATCAGGGTGTTGATGAGGGAGAAGCCCCGGTCGAGATCTGAGTTGATACGGTGACGTAAATGCTCCCGGTACTGTAGCGCGTACCAGGAGAACTTGTCGTCCCGCGCCTCCCACAGTCGAATCGCGCGACGTAATTGCTGCGGGTAGAGGAAATACAGGTAATAAAAACGCTCGCAGATCAGCGACCACATCAGCAATGCCATCACGAGAATAAGCGCGAGTATTTCACCGCCCAAGGCCAACAGGTTGCCCAGCCACGGTAGAAAGTTGTCGAGAAAAACCATCACGACTGCTGCGCCTGCTCTGCCTGGTTGGCTACCACTGCCACGGCCTCATGCTGCAGAATGTCGGTCAGCACGCGCGCGCGGCTCTGCACAATATTGTGCAGCAGCAACACCGGAATCGCGACGCACAGTCCCAGCACGGTGGTAATCAGCGCCTGGGATATACCGCCGGCCATCAAGCGTGGATCGCCGGCACCGAACAGGGTGATAGCCTGGAAAGTGATGATCATGCCGGTGACTGTACCCAGCAAGCCCAGCAGCGGCGCCACCGCCGCAATGATTTTCAACAGGGGCAGGTGGCGGGTGATGCGCGGCACTTCCCTGAGAACCGACTCACCCATCTTCAGTTCGAGGGTCTCAACATCCAGCGTCGTCAATCCCTTGTAAGCCAGCAGAATTCTGCCCAGGGCGTTATCCTCTTTGGGATTGCCAAGATCCGCCAGCTGCCGGCGAATGCGCTGGGATTCAAGTAGCAGGACGCCGTAGCGGGCCAGGGCCAGCAACACTGCGAATATGCCGAGTCCAATAATAATGTAACCGATGACCCCACCCTGGCCTATGCGCTCAACCAGGTTGGGCGCCTGGGTGAGAATGGCGAGCAGCTGGCCGCGTACCGGGTCGATGGCGAAGGCAAACGGCTCCTGATCACCCGCGGCGAGTGCGCGCGGACCCTGCAGGTAGCGCGAGTCGGGCTGCCTCGCAAATTCAACAAGGCGACCAGTCTCCGGTATGTACTGCAAATATTTACCATCTGCGACCACATTGAATAGGCCGATTCGGGTGACCTTGCGTTCCACTTCCTGGCCGGACCGGTCAACTATCTGCTGGCTGCTGGTCACAATGCGACCGGACTCAATCATCTCCTGCTGCAACTCAAACCAGACTTTCTCTATCTCAACCAGGGCCGGCAAGCGGTTGGCCTGGCCCATGCGCCCGGCGAAATCAACCAGGAAGGCATTTCTGTCCGGGTGTTCCAACTGCGTCAGCGACGAATAGAACTGTGCCTGTGCATCACTGGCGACCTGCTGCAGCACACCGAACAGTTCCTTCAGTGAACCCATACGCTCTTTGAGTGCCTCTTCCAGCTCGGCGATCTGCTTCTCATTGAGCTCGAAATCCGCCTCCTGCTGCTTACTCAGCGCCTCCTGAGTTTGCTCCTCGGCAATGATCTCATCCAACATTTTCTGCCGGCTGTTCTCCTCGCGGCGAAAGCGCTGCAGCCGCTCGGTATTTTCGCGACTTTCCACCACCCGGCCCTGGCGTACCGCTTCGAGCAGCGCATCCAGTGACACAACATCATCAGCCACCTGTGCCCAGGAGATCACGCTGGTCAGGCTAAGCAGTATCGCAGCCAGTAGTCGTCTCATCGGATGATCTCCTGTGCCGGATCAAGCGCGATCGAAATCAACTCTGGAGCGACCTCCTGTCGCGCGACCCTCAGGCCCTGCTCGACATGGCGACGCCAGGACCCGCTATCGAGAGACTCCCATTCACTGTTCGCCACATTCCAGTAACCTACTTCATCGCTGCCGACGGTGCGATACAGCAGACCCACGCGACCAATACGGAGAAAGTCAGCGTCAAAGCTGGCGCTAGCCAACTGCAGCTTGTCCTTGTAAGCCTCTATTGTCCTGCCGTAATCATTCTCTACCTGGTAGGCCTCCATGACACGACGCACTTTTTCGGCCACGGTAACATCCGCACGCAGCAACAGGGCACGCAGCTTTACAACACGCTGGCGTCGCTCCGCCAGCAGGAAAGGCATATCCATTTCGACGAACTGCTCGAGTCCATCTACCATCCGCGACATCAAGGGAAGAATTTGTCTGGCGACTACACCGACTTCGGAGATCGAGGATTGCAGCAGATCGACTTCTTCTCTCTGGCTCTCGAGTTGCCTGGCCAGCATGTCATTGTAAAGACGCAGACCCTCCACAAGCTTGAGATGAGCGTAGTACTCATCCACCAGGCTCAGCGTTCTGCCGTGTGAAGCGTCAACCTTTTTTTGGACAGCCTGGCCTTTCTCAGTTCGCTCAATGCCCACTTTCTCTATCTGCTGCACGGTTTCCTGTGCCAAACACGGTGCCAGAAATGTCGCTGTCGTTAGCGCGACCAGCGCGGACATAACAAAGTGCTTCATAACAGATGATTTCCTGTGAGATGAGACGAACCCGATACCGCCCAATACTACTATAATCAGGATATCGATTCCAAGGCGCGGCTGAAGTCTAATGATAATCTCGTTGTGTTGTCCCTCTAACGCTTGATGATTAACGAGTAGCTTGTACTGCGGCCGCCGCCTTGGTTTTTCTGTAATGCGCCGAGCTCAATTAGACCCAGAATATCCCGATAGGCGGTGTCTTGGGAGCACTTCGCAAGTTTCGCCCATTTTGATGTGGTGAGCTTGCCCTCAAAGC
>CBDTVJ010000294.1:0-5641 GCA_965363655.1 uncultured Halieaceae bacterium
GGTTGGCAGAGGGATACCACAGGCAGAGACTGTCTCCGGCCTTCAGGTTTTTGCCGCGCAGCGTGATGTCCTGCGTAGTGGTGCGCATCATGTGCCGCACCGGCGAAGTCCAGCGAATCATTTCGCGGGCTGCCTGCTTGGCAAGCTGTGGATTTTCACGCAGTTTGACCAACTGGTCCGGGTGCTCCAGCAACGCCTTCATGCCGCCCCCGATAGTAGCGGAAGTGGTGTCGTGCCCTGCAGTGGCTGTAATAATGAAGTAACTGATCTGGTCCAGCGCCTCCATCGGCTCGCCGTCAACCAATGCATTGGCAAGTATGGAGGCCAGGTCATCCGTCGGGTTTTTCTTGCGGTCCTCCACCACGGCGGTGAAATAGTTGAAAAAGTCCATCAACACTTCAAGGCCATCGCCCACTTCGTCTCCCCGTGCCTGGGTGGCGTCCTGTCCACCAAACAACTCCTGGGTAAGTTTCAACATCATTGGCTCCTCTTCCGGGGCCACGCCGATAATGGACATGATTATCCGCAGCGGATACAGCATCGCTATATCCTTGACGAAATCACACTCGCCGCCCATTGCCTCCATCTTGTCGACATAGTGCTTGGCAATGACCTGCACCTCCTCTCTCAAGCGGTCTATAGGCCCCGGCTTGAACCAGTCCCGCGTGACATTGCGCAATTTCCTGTGCTTGGGATTATCCATGTGGATCAGTGTTTCCAGGCCATTGCGCGTGCCAAATTTTTCCAGCAGGGCCTCTTCAAACTGACGCTGTATCAACACCGTGCGGGGATTATTCAGGAACGCATCATTCTTCTGGCTGATCATCTTGATGTCTTCATGTTTGGTAACAGCCCAGAATGGTTCAAAATCCGGATGCTCTACACGACTCACCGGATCATGCTCACGCAAATCCTTGAACAGGGCGTACATACTCGATTCGTCACCCATGATAGCGGGGTCCAACAGCTTCAGTGAATTACTCATTTACAGGTTTACTCTCAGCAACATGGGTTAGGCGGATTTTCTTTTCAACAGCAGGTAAGACGCATCGGATTCATCCGTGACGGCAAACTCAAATTGGTCGCGCTGGCGCCAACAGGCAGGCTCGTTAACGACAATGGAATTATTGGCCGCAGTATCGCGCATCGAGTTGGCCAGTGCCACTGTTTCACCGCGGATATCAAAACGGCCAAGCGACAAGTTAAAGTCACTTGGGCACATAAGCAAGGTACCCATATTTTTTTGGCCTTGCAGAACTACCTCTTGACCATTGGCGGATCACCATCCTCTCCACCAACTCTTACTTATGCTAAAGTCGCCAGTCTTTATAGTATCTGATCTGGCTCTTCACGCAGCAACACACGTCACAAGCCAGGTGGCAAAAATACAACTGTCACCACTGTGGCAATAAGGTGAAACACTATGGTGTCCAAGCTTTTACTGCTAATTGCAATCCTGCTAATGGCCGCTCCAGTAATCATCTTCGCGCTGCTGAAGCTGATGCCCAGGCCACTGCTGGAATGGGCTGATGGCCGTGCCCGCAAGGCCCTGGACGTAGACGCCTACAACCGGGACAGCCCGTATAATGCATGGGGCTTCAAACCAGTGCATGCACTGAACAGGGCTTTACCCCTGGATGTAACTGGCACTATCCCGGCAGATCTTGAGGGAGTTTTCCTGCGCAATGGTACCAACCTCCAGTTTGAACAGACTGACGGTCGCTGCCACATGTTCAACGGTGCGGGCATGTTACACCAGGTACAAATCAGTGGCGGCACGGCGGCCTACTCCAACACCTATGTAAAAACTCCCCGCTACGAAATAGAAGATAAGGCCGGCCGGGATACTTACCTACACTTCGGGGATATCGCCGGAGGCGGCAAGGCGGGTTTCGCCCGCATGGTTATCGCCTCGCTCAAACAACGGTTTGGCGTGGTGCCAGCACTCGACGTGCTGGAGAACAGTTCCTCCACCACTGCCATCCAGTACCACCACGGCACATTGTATTGCCTGCAGGAAACCGGCTACCCCTTCGCGCTCAACACCCGGGTAGTTGATGGGCAGTTGATGTTGGATGGCAGTGGTGCATTCGAGTCCTTCGGGGGCAAGCTCGATGGCCCCTTTACCGCACATCCCAAAATTGACCCGGCGACCGGTGACTGGTACACCTTCAGCACCGAGTTCCGTGGCGGCCGCATCCGTCATGCCGTGCTGCGCCAGGGCCAACTCGATCACTACAGCGTACTGGATGTACAGAAGCCTGCACTGGCCTTCCTGCACGACTACTACCTGACAGAGAATTACCTGGTTTTCCCCGACCTGTCCCTGCGTTTCAATCCCAAGGAGTTGTTCGGCGCAGAGCAAAGCCCGATGGTGTTTGACCCGAACTACATGATGCGCTGGGGCGTAATCAAGCGCGATCATCAAGCGGGCGATCCGGTGCGCTGGTTTACCACGGGTCAACCGGGGCACCTGTGGCATGTGGTCAATGGCTGGGAGGAGCCTCGCGAGGATGGCGGTACGGATATCGTGGTGTTCGCTCCGGTGTTCCGTAGCTATCCCTCCAACATACCGATCCACAACCCCCAGGAACCCCACACTACATTCAACAAATGGCGCCTCAACCTGGACACTGGCCAGGTTACTGAAGACCGTGTGCTACTGGATCATTTCTACGAGCGCCCCAGTTTCAATAGCGCCTACCTGGGCCGCCAGAGTCGCTTCGCCTACCTGCTGGACGAGGAGAAGGAGGGCATGATGGCCAAGGGAGTACTCAAATACGACATGATCGATGAGCAGGAGGTCGCCTATTTCGACTATGGCGAGTTTTACGGTGGCGAGGCCTTATTCGTGCCACGGGCACATTCCGCGGCGGAAGACGATGGTTACCTGCTCGAACTGCTGATGACGCCCGACCGGGCAGATTTGCTGATCCTGGATGCGGCGACCATGACAGAGCTGGCACGCCTGCACATACCCCAGCGCGTCCCCTTCGGCGTGCATTCCTGCTGGCTTAACCAGGACCAGGTGGCAAGTCTGGCCTGACCCCCCCTGATCGGTGATGACGAGCGCTCGCTCGTCATCCCATACCCACACAATAATGAGCTATATTGTTCTTGCCCTCATATAAAAACAAGTTATACTGTTTTTTTGTATTAAAACACAAATAACTCTCCAACTTCCCACGCAGGAGCACTCGATGAAGCGCAGAGATTTCTTGAAATTCGGCGGCGCCAGCGTCGCTACCCTGTCCTCCACCGCAGTTATCACTGGCTGTGCGGAGGAAAATGCCGGCGACCCCGACGCGTTCTGGAGACAGGGTAATTTTCCGCCGGTAACAGAAGAGGTCACGGTCACCGACCTGGCCGTCGAAGGCAGCATTCCCCCCGACCTGAACGGCTACTACTACCGCAATGGCCCCAATAGCTGGAAGGGCCCCAGCAGGCATTTCTTTTTCGGCGACGGCATGATCCACGGCGTAAAACTCGAAGACGGCAAGGCCAGCTGGTACCGCAATCGTTATGTACAAACGCCCTTTCTTTACGGCGAGTCCAGCAACTTCAAAACAGCCATGGACCCGGCGGCCAACCAGAGCAATGTCTCGGTGATCTACCACGGCGGCAAGCTACTGTCGCTGGGGGAAGCGGGCCTGCCCTACGTGATGGACCCTGAAGACCTGTCAACCAAAGAGGCTTACGATTACCAGGGGCAATTGGCGGGGGCCATGACTGCCCACCCTAAAATTGACCCGGTCAGCGGAGAATTGCTGTTCTTTGGCTACAACGCGGTAAAACCTTACCTGACCTACTACCGCGTGGATGCCAGCGGCAAGCTGGTGCAGAAAGAGGTGCTGGAAACAGCCGGTCCGGCACTGATGCACGATTTCGCCATCACCGAGAACTACGTCATTTTTATGGAGTTACCGATCGTATTCTCCTGGATGGCAATGATAACGGGAGGGGCCCTGCCCTTCGTGTGGAATGACAAAGCCCCCTGCCGCATTGGCGTCATGCCCAAGACGGGTAGCAGCAAGGACCTCAAATGGTTTGATATCGACCCGGCTTTTGTTTTTCACGTGATGAACGCCTACGAACAGGGCGACAATGTAGTGCTGGATGTGGCGCGCTACGATCACCTTTGGGTCAATGGCTCCAGCGATTTCGACTATCCCGCCAGACTCAGCCGTTACACCCTGGGCATGAACTCAGGTGCCTCCAGCCTGCAGGAAATTGGCCCCCAGCGTATGGAGTTCCCGCAGATCAACCGCGGACTGACTGGCAGGAGTTACCGCTACGGCTACAGTCTGGGTGTCATTGTGGTCGGGACCGGTGACAACCGGCACGAATCCATTGGTAGCATCCTGAAACACGACCTGCAGACAGGCGAGTTACAAACCTTTGAAGTCGGCGATGGCGCCATTCCCGGCGAACCCTTTTTTGTGCCATCGACCACCCCCGGTAACGAGGATGATGGCTACGTGCTCAGCTATGTGTACTCAGCACAGACCCATAACACCAGCCTGTGGGTCATGGATGCGCACAACCTCAACAATGTGCTGGCCAAGGTACAGTTGAACGCCCGCGTACCACAGGGTTTCCACGGTCTGTGGTTGCCTATGGAGCAATTGCAGGCCGGGTAAACCCGGCCACTTGCGGCATCAGGGCGACAGGTGTTCGATGGATGCCGGCGGCGGTGAAAACTCCGGCTCATCGGCGGCCAGGGCACGCAGGGCCTTCTCCCTGTCTGTGGCGGTAAAACTCCCGGTGGTGACACAAAACTCTACCAGGATACCGTTGGGATCCCTGGTATAGATCGAGTGACACCAGTTGTGATCAATTTCCGTTACCTCCAGCCCGGCGCCCAGCCACTGCTGTTTGCGCTGCTGCAGATCCTCCATATCCTGCACATCAAAGGAGATATGATTAATATGCTCGGGCACACCAGCGGCTTTTGAGATATTAGTCTCCAGGTTCTCTGTCCCTGGAACGTCGTGTAATTCCCAGAAGGCGATAAACTTGTGGTCGTCCTCCATGCGGTAGAAAAAGTGCTTGGCCCACCCCCCTTCCCGCACTGGCCCTATTTCCACTTTTACCAGCTCAAAGCCCATAAGCCCTTCATAGAATTCATGAATAGCCTGAATATCGCGGCAGGCCAATGCCAGGTGGTGATATCCCATGTCACTTACTCCCCGTCGGTATCTACCATACTCATCACGTCATCGGCGCCGCCCTCAGGGGCATCGACTTCCACTATGCGCTCATCCACGTCATCGTACTCCAGGCGCAGGGCGCGGCTCATCACCGCATGCATTTCATAGAGGGCGGTGATGTAAGTCAGTTCCAGTATTTCCTCGTCGGACAGCTGCGCCTTGAGGGTTTCGAATACCGCATCCGCCACGCGCCCTCCTTCGAGCACCAGTGCATCAGTGTAAGCCAGCACCGCACGCTCCAGCGGACTGAACTGTTCACTAACCTGCCAGTGCGGGATCGCCTGTATTTTTTCCTCTGGCAATCCCACCGAGCGACAGGACTTGCAATGCTGGGAATACACAAACTGTGAGCTGCGGGCATAACCGGCCCGGGTCTGGCCAAGCTCGCGCAACTGTGGGTCGAGCTTACGCGCAGGATCACGGTAAAACTG
>CBDTVJ010000295.1:0-5636 GCA_965363655.1 uncultured Halieaceae bacterium
GTGATTGCTGCAGCGAGCCAGTTACCCTGCCAATAAAATAGTTGAAACTATAAAACAATGACTCTATATTCACAAGCCTGCCCATTATTTCCCGTTACTTTGAGACAGGTGTGACCGTTGAGCAATAAACTACTGAAATTCAGCCGGCTGCAGTTGGCCCAGCTGGGCAGGGAATACATGTTGTGTTCCCAATTCAATAGCAGAACCGGCTACGCCGCCTTGCGCATCAATCACGGTGACGAGTCCTATAAGGACGTGGCCATCAGCAACTGGATGGGCGCCAGTCCGGTCTACACACAGCGGATGCAAAAAGCCATGGGTTTCGCCGGCGGCACGGATGTAGCGACTATTTTCAAGGGACTGCAGCTGGAGTGCGGTTTTACCCACCAGTATTTCGATGTGCATTTTGAAGTGCTGGAACAGGACAGGGGCCGTTTCTGGCTGAACAGCTGTGGCCCCCTGCTGGAGACCGAGCCGCGGGGTGAAGACGCCGTCAGGTTGATGTGCCACGATATCGAGGACCCGACGTTTAACGCCACCGCCATTGCCACCAATCCCCTCGCACGAATGCGTCCGGTGCACCGGCCACCCAGGGTGCCGGCGGATCGAACGCCCCACTGCGAATGGAACGTTTTTATTGATCACCAGGCCGAGCCATTGCAGGAGCCTGCAATCACTACAGCGATGCGTACTACCGAGCTAGCGGCACTCGAGATAAGCCGGCCTGCAGGTACTGAGCCAGGCGGCATGGATTACTACACCGGCCCGGTGTTTGAGCAGCTGCAACTGGAGCAACTTTCCCACTCTGCGTTGGCGGTAGTCTGTAGCGAGATAGCGGTACAGGTCCACTTGCTGCTGACGGGTCTTATTTATGCTGTGGCGGAGCGCTATGGCGAGTCTGCTGCCCACACGGTCGGTGAATTTCAGATGACGGGCACCTGCGCGGTGGTGAGTCATCGGCTGAGTGAATGGCTGGACTGCAGCGGCGGCGGGATTGACGCGGTGCTGGAGGTACTCGAAATCCACCCGGCGTTTATGCCGCGCGAGTACTTCAATCTCCAGCTCAGCAAGCTGGATGAAAATCGGGCCCTGTTCGAGCTGCTGGATTGTCCCGCCAGCCGCGAGACCATGCCATTTGGCTGGCACGCCCTGTTGCAGCGCGATATGACGGGCGGCCTGGAGGCGCTGGTGCAGGGCGTAGACCCCCGGGCCCGCCTGGTTCGTGTTGACCAGGATAGGCTTGCGTGGGAGATTGTCATCGAGGAGGATGCGCAGGTGATTGAGGAGCCACTGCCGGTACAAATCGCCAAGGGCACCGTGCTCTACCAGACCAGGCTGGAAGATCATATTCAGCTGTTGCAGGTGGCCTCGCCGCAGGGGGAGTGATCGCAGGCTGCGCTGGGATTCCTGCTACGTGCAGAGAAAGCGCTGGGCAAACGCTTCCAGGCGACGTTTTTTGTCATCGATACCGGACAGGCTTGTACGGCCGTCCTCGTCCAGGAAATTGCAACCATTGACCATGGTCACCCCGGCGGCAGCCAGCCGCTCATGGGTGCCGTCATCGGGGTTCTGTACGCCAGTCCAGATATCGAAGGGCTTGTCTGTGCAGCCCAGTTCCTCGCGCACACCATTGAGTGTCTCTAGCAGGGGGTAGATGTCCTCCTCTACATGTGAGGTGGCCATCCAGCCATCAAAGCGACAGGCCCGACGCAGCGCAGCGGGCGCATAACCGCCGATCATGATGGGCAGTGGTTCGCTGATCCCCGGCGACATCTTGACCGGGGGGAGGGTGTAGTACTCGCCTTGATGTTCAGTCATTTCACCGGACAGCAGGCGGGGAAGGATTTCCAGCATTTCGTCCGCTCGTTTGCCACGGGTATGAAAATCCTGGCCGACCATGTCGAACTCCGCCTTCTGCCAACCCACCCCCGCACCGAGTGTGATGCGGTTACCCGACATATAGGCGGCGGTAGACAGGGCCTTGGCGGCACTGAGTGGATCCCGCAAGGGCAGAATGTAGATGGTGGACAGAAAGTGCAGGCTGGTGGTTGCCTGGGCGAGGGCGGCGGTCATTACCCAGGGATCGGGCCAGTGGGTTTCCGGGTTCCACAGGATATTGCCGCTGTCGCCGTACAAGTATTCGTCTGCCTGGTCTTTGGTGGTCACCAGGTGGTCGCCGTAGGAGACGCCGTGGAAGCCCAGCGCCTCACAGAACCGGGCGAGTTCCACCATCTGCTCCATTTCCACAAATGCCAGTGATTGCCAGAACTTCATAAGCTGCTTCCTGTGGCCTGTTTTATAGTTGCAACTATATAATATCTCGGTTATCTTTGCTTGCATAGGGGGGCTTCCCCGATACTAGATTGCTATGCAAGGAGGGCCTGCGATGTCTGAGTACAGTCGTGAGGAAATGGAAGAAATGATGCGCCGTTGGCTGGCGGTTAATGACAAGGCGGAGCAAGAGGGTAACTGGCGTCATCTGGCCGACTACTACACGGAAGATTGTCTCTACGGCTGGGATACGCCCAATGGCAAGTACGAATTTACCGGTCGCGAGACCATCCGGGAAACCTGTGTGGGGGCTGCCATGGATCCGTACAAAGGCTGGACCTATCCCTACGACCAGATCGTGATCGATGAAACCCGTGGCGCTGCCATGGCGATCTGGTGGCAGACTCCGCCGGGTGCGCCGGTACGTGAAGACGGTTCGCCCATGAAGGTCATCGGCGCTTCCTACTTCAAGTACGGCGGTGATTACCTGTGGAGTGAGCAGCTGGATATGTACGATTACACCAACATTACCAACCTGATCAAGGAGTGTGTTGAGAAAGGCATACTCAAGGAAATGCCCACCATGTCGACGGACCAGGTGTAGGGCGGAGGATTAGCATGAGTGAAAGCGCTGTAAAACAATTGAAGCTGCCACCCAGGGTCAGTGGTGAAAAACCCGGGGTCGGGCACATGGACGAGTTCGGCGTTAATTTCGCCCGCTTCCTGATGCGCTGCAACGAGGAGTGCGGAGAGCTGGCGGAGTACAACATGGGCGGGCAGCAGACGGTGTTGATGAGCGGCCCTGAGGCACAGGAAGCCTTCCTCAAAACCTTTGACCAGAAGTTGAGCCGCGCCGCTGCGTACCAGGCTACGGTGCCGGTATTCGGCAAGGGTGTTATTTTTGATGCGCCCCCCGACAAGATGAAGACCCAGCTGAAGATCCAGGTAGATGCCCTGCGTTACCAGAATATGAAAAGCTATGCGGCTATTATTTCCCAGGAGGTGGAAGACTGGGTGGCGCAGTGGGGTGAGGAAGGGGAGCTGGATTTTCTCGACGAGTTTGTCAGCCTGACCCTGCACACCGCCTGTCACTGCCTGTTGGGCGCAGATTTCCGTTACAAAATGACGGAGGAATTCAAACAGCTCTACCACGACCTGGAGAAGGGTTTACAGGCCATCGCGTTTGTCGATCCCTACATGCAGCAACCGGTTTTTGAGGCGCGAGACAGGGCCAGGGAGCGCTTGCAGGAGCTGATAAGCGAGATCATCACCGAGCGTCGCGCCAACAGCGATGTTGACTACGGGGATGCCCTGGAAACTTTCATGTCCGGCACCTATGCCGATGGTTCCGCGCTGACCGATAACGAAGTTACCGGTCTGGTCATCGCTACCATGTTTGCCGGGCATCATACCAGTTCCGGTACCGCCACCTGGACGCTGACAGAACTGGCCCGCCAGCAAGAGTATGCCGGCGAGGTGCTGGAGGAACTGGAGGCCCTGTTCAAGGATGGCGACGAGCTGACCCTGGAGGCCCTGCGTGAAATCCCGCACCTGGAGCGCTTTATTGAAGAGGTACTGCGCCTGCATCCGCCGCTGATCCTGTTGATGCGCCGGGTGATTGAGGACATTGACTACAAGGGGACCCTGATTGAGGCCGGCAAGACCGTGGCGATTTCCACTTACGGCTCCCATCGCAACACGGATTATTTTCCCGACCCGGAGCGCTTTGACCCGCACCGGGAGAAACCGGATACCCTGTTCGCCTATATTCCTTTTGGCGGCGGCCCGCACAAATGTGCCGGCAATGCCTTTGCCATGATGCAGCTGAAATCCATTTTTGCCGCACTGTTGCCGCGTTACGAGTTCGAACTGGTTGATGCGGATGACAGCTACCAGGATGATTTTTCCGCGATGGTGCTCAAACCCAGCGGCCCCTGCCGTTTGCGCTATAAAAAACGCCACTGATCGAAAGGGAGTAGGGCAGTGAAAGTAGTGGTTGATTTGGCCCTGTGCCAGGGGCACAGCGTTTGCCTCGGCGAAGCACCTGAGGTATTCGATGTGCGCGAAGAAGATGACGGCTACCCGCAGGTGAAGGTGCTGCTGGAAAATCCTCCCGAGGCACTGCGTGAGAAAGTGATGACAGCGGCGCGCTATTGTCCCAATCATGTCATCACAGTATTGGAAGACTAGTCGGCCCGCTATGAAAATACTCGTCACCGGTGGCACCGGCTTTGTTGGTTCCCATGTGTGCCGGCAGTTACTGGCAGGCAGGCACCAGGTGCGCCTGCTGGTGCGCAGCATTGACAAGGCACAGTCCTGGTATGAACAACTGGGCGAAGGTATTCCTGAGCTTATCAGGGGCGACGTCACTGATAACACCTCGGTACAGGCCGCTTTGTTGGACTGTGATGGCGTGGTGCACGCTGCCGCCGGGACTCCGATAAAGATGAAGTCCCTGGAGCAGATGTTCGCGGTGAACGTGGGTGGTGTGAAAAACGTCGTTGGCAGCGCGCTGGCGTGTGGCATCGAACACATTGTCTGTATTTCCAGTATCACCGCAATTTTCAATGAGGATGCCAGCCGGGTAACGGCTGACGCGCCACCGGCCAGTTCGAGCATGCCCTATGGGCAAAGCAAGGTTGAAGCGGAGTACTACTTGCGGGACTTGCAGTCGCAGGGAGCCCCGGTCTCTATTGTGTACCCCGGCGGCATTATCGGCCCGGATGATCCCGGTCTGTCCGATACCTTCAAAGCCCTGAAGCACCGTATCGAAAATGGCTTCAGGATATTTGGCGAGGGCGGCATGCAGCATGTTGATGTGCGTGACCTGTCCGCGCTGGTCTGTGCCCTGGTGGTGGACGGAGGCGCTGGCCGTTACCTGTTGCCGGGGGTGTACTGCCAATGGACCGAGCTGGCTGATATCGTGGAACAGGTTTCCGGCTGCCAGTTACAGCGCATTCCGGCGCAGGGCTGGAAACTTCGCCTCGTTGGCCGGCTGGTGGATGTTTTGAGAAAGTTCAGGCCGGTGGACTCGCCCATTTCCGCTGAGACCATGCGTTATGCCACCCTGTGGCCCAATATTGAAAACACCGGGGAGATGGCCCGTCGTGACCTGGCCTTGCGCAGCACCAGTGAGACCTTTGCCGATGCCATTACCTGGATGGTGAATGCCGGGCATCTGGAAGCGTCACTCTGCCCGAAGATCACACTCAGCGAATCTTGAAAAGGTAAGTCATGTCACAGCATGTTGAGGGAAAGCCTTTTTACTTTGATGACTGTGTGGTGGGTGCCGAGCACCCGGCGGCGTCACATACGGTTACTGCCCGGGAAATCATTGATTTCGCCAGTAGCTGGGATCCACAGCC
>CBDTVJ010000296.1:0-5625 GCA_965363655.1 uncultured Halieaceae bacterium
CTGAGTATGGCAAGGGCTTCAAGGATGCCCAGGGGTTTGGCTGGGACAGCGGGGTGCCGAGCTTCGACTGGAGTGTATTGACTGGCAACAAGCGCACTGAGATCTCTCGCCTGAATGCCATCTACGACAACCTCTTGTCGGGGGCGGGGGCAGAATTGATAGACGGCCGCGCCAGCATCGTAGATGCCCACACTGTGGCTGTGGGTGATAAGCACTACACTGCGGAGAAAATCCTGATAGCGACCGGTGGCTGGCCGCACATTCCTGACTTTCCCGGCAGCGAGCTGGCGGTCACCTCCAATGAAATATTCGACCTGGACCAATTCCCCCAGCATCTGGTGATTGTCGGTGGCGGCTATATCGCGGTGGAATTTGCCGGCATCTTCAATGGCCTGGGCGCCAGGACCACACAACTTTATCGCGGCCCACTGTTCCTGCGAGGCTTTGATTGCGACATCCGCTCCCACGCGGCGCAGGAAATCGCCAAGAGCGGTGTGGACCTGCGGTTTGAGGTCAACGTGCAGTCAATCGCCCAGTCCGGTGATGGCTTGCACCTGGAGTTGACCGATGGCACCACACTGGACGCGGACGCCGTCCTTTACGCCACGGGGCGAAAAGCCAACCTGACCGGTCTGGGCCTTGAAAACATCAAGGTTGCGATCAGCGATAAGGGTACCATCGAAGTAGACGAAGAGTTTTGCACTACCGAACCCAGTATTTTTGCCCTGGGTGACGTGACCGGCGGCATGGAATTAACGCCGGTTGCCCTGGCCGAGGGTATGTCCTTTGCCCGTCGACAGTTCGGCAACACTGAGCAGGAAGTGGATTACGACTTCATACCAACCGCCGTATTCTGCCAACCCAACATCGGCACGGTGGGATTCACTGAGGAAGAGGCTCGTAACCGTTTCGACGAAATCCAGCTATTCAAGTCCAGTTTTCGCCCCATGAAGCACACCATCAGCGGCCGCGACGAACAAACCTTCATGAAAATGATCGTCGACGCCAGCTCTGATCGCGTGGTGGGCGTGCACATGATGGGCCCTGACGCGGGGGAAATCATCCAGGGGATAGCCATCGCCATGCGAGCGGGTGCCACCAAGGCAATTTTTGATACAACTATTGGCATTCACCCCACCGCAGCGGAGGAATTCGTCACCATGCGCGAGCCCTGGACGGAAGACTAGGGGTGGAGATCGAACTCTGGCAGGCAGCGACGCTTGTTGCAGTGGGTGTTGTAAGCGGTTTTCTCAACGTAATGGCCGGCGGTGGCTCACTTCTCACAGTACCTGTCCTGGTATTCATGGGCCTACCGGGGGCGGTCGCCAATGGCACCAATCGCATTGCGATACTGGCGCAGAATATCACCGCCATAACCACCTTTGCCCGCCGCGGCTTCCAGGATTTCAGGCTCAGCTTCAGCCTCGCAGCTTGCGCCTTGCCCGGAGCCATCGTCGGGGCGCTTATCGGCACACAGCTGGACGGGGAGTGGTTCAACCGGGCACTGGCCATCATCATGATAGGCGTGATGCTGGTGATGCACTTTGACAAGGGCCCGAACAACGCAAGCGGGAACAGCGAGCCCAATCGCCAGCAACTCATAAAGGGCCACCTGTTAATGATAGTTGCGGGGTTCTGGGGCGGATTTATCCAGATTGGGGTCGGTTTCATCATCATGCCCATACTGAACCGCGTCATGGGTCTGGACCTGGTGCGCACCAACATGCACAAGGTATTTATCATCGCTATCTATACGGTGTTCGCGCTGGCCATATTCGCCAGCCAGATAGAGCTGCTGTGGGCGATGGGCATCGCCCTGGCCGTGGGTAACTCCATAGGCGGTTACCTGGGTGCACATTTCACCGTAAGCAAGGGTGAAAGCCTGGTTCGCCTAGTGCTGAACCTGGTACTCGTTGCTTTTATCATTAAGTTACTATTTAACCTCTAGCGTAGCGACCCCTCAACTGCTATACCATGCCAAGGCCCACCTGAAGACCAGACAACGACACCAGCCGTATGATTGAAGTACAATCCCTGACCCGCTACTACGGCAAAACTGCAGCAGTGGACCGCGTGTCATTCAGTATCGCCAGCAACGAGATCGTTGGGCTGCTGGGACACAACGGTGCTGGCAAAACTACCATCATGAGAATGCTGTGCGGCTATCTCGAACCCTCCGCCGGCAGCATTACGATTGACGCTGTGGTGCTGGCTGAGCAGCCCCGCATCATTCAGCAGCAGCTGGGCTATCTACCCGAAAACCTGCCGGTCTATCCGGAAATGATAGTGGCGGATTACCTGGAGTACGCGGCAACGCTAAAGGGAATCGCCAAGCAACAACGCTACTCAGCAGTGCGCGAATCCCTGGTCGCTACCGACCTGGAATCGCGGGCCATGGATCGGATAAACGCCCTTTCCCGCGGCCTCAAGCAACGCGTTGGTGTGGCCCAGGCCATCCTTGGCAAGCCGCGCTTACTGATACTTGACGAGCCTACCAACGGCCTTGATCCGGGACAGACGGAACACATGCGACGCCTGATAAAGCGCCTGGCGCGAAGGGCGACTGTCATACTCTCTACACACATCATGCAGGAGGTGGGCGCTGTCTGTGATCGGGTACTTGTGCTGCGCAACGGACAGCTCGCACTGGACCAGCGCCTGGATGAATTTCGCAGCCGCAGGACATTGCAACTTACCACTGATGACTCCGCCCCCAACCTGGCCGCTACCCTTCGTCACCTGCCCCAGGTTTCATCACTGACACAGGCAGGCGAGGAGGACGGCTTGCTGCGATTTGAATTGCAAATGCATGCCGATTCAAAGATGGACACCGCCGCCAACAATATCGCCCAGTGTGTCATTGCTGCGGGAGCTCGCTTGTATCAACTGCGAGAAGAAGAACGAGACCTGGACAGTCTATTTCACGAGGTTAACGCGGATGGCCACTAACTCCGTCGTCAATCGCGTAGCACAGAAGGAGATCCGGCTGTTTTTCGCATCACCGGTAGCCTGGCTCTTCCTGGCCTCCTTCGCCGCAGTCAGTCTGTTTACCTTTTTTTGGGTGGAATCCTTTTTCGCTCGCAATACTGCGGATGTTCGTCCCCTCTTTGAATGGATGCCGACCCTGCTGATCTTCCTTTGCGCAGCCCTCACCATGCGCATGTGGAGTGACGAACGCCGCAACGGCACCCTGGAGTATATACTGACCCAACCCGTAGCCCTGTGGCGCTTTGTCCTCGGCAAGTTCCTGGCCTGCTTTGCTCTGCTTGTATTGGCACTGATCAGCACTGTACCGCTGCCAATTACGGTTTCCCTGATTGCCAATCTTGACTGGGGCCCGGTGCTTGGTGGCTATGTGGCAACCAGTTTATTGGGCGCCTCCTATCTTGCTATCGGACTGTTCGTTTCCGCCCGTACTGATAACCCTATTGTCAGCCTGATTGGCAGCGTCGCTCTCTGTGGTCTGCTCTACCTACTGGGGAGCCCTACCCTGACCGGCTTCTTTGACGACAGGACCGGTGAGACCCTGCGACTCCTGGGCAGCGGCGCACGCTTCGACAGTATTACCCGCGGCATTCTCGACTTGCGCGACCTGTTCTATTATTTCAGCCTGATACTTGCTTTCCTGGCACTCAACGTATTTGCACTTGAAAAAGAGCGCTGGGCCAGGCGATCGAAAAGCCCCCGCCATCGCCACTGGCGCGCTGGGACTGTCCTGCTACTGGCCAACCTCATACTGGCCAACATCTGGCTGGGCCAGCTGGCCGGACTGCGTATCGACATGACCGCAGGCAAGCAGTTTTCCATCTCACAACCGACTCTCGACTTCCTCAAGGAGTTGGATGAGCCCTTAAAAATTCGCGGCTATTTCAGTGACAAGACCCACCCGCTATTAGCGCCCCTGGTACCGCAGTTGCGCGACCTGTTGCAAGAGTACGAGCAAGCTGGCCAGGGCATGGTCAGGGTCGAGTTTGTCGACCCTGCGGAAAATCCGCAAATTGAGCAGGAGGCCAACAAGCGCTACGGCATAACAGCAACCCCCTTCCAGATAGCGGATCGCCACCAGGCCGCGATGGTGAATGCCTATTTCAACGTCCTGGTGACTTATGGCAACCAGCACGAGACCCTGGGATTCTCTGACCTTATTGAGGTCCGCACCACACCCGGCGATCAGGCGGAAGTCATATTGCGCAACCCGGAATACGACGTCACCCATGCCATTAAGAAGGTGTTGTTCAATTACCGCATGGGCGGCAATCTGTTTGACGGCATCGAAGAGCCTGTCGAATTGATCGGCTATGTCTCCAACGATGCAGTATTGCCCCAGCAGTTGCGCGCCTACAAAACTGCAATAACGAAACAACTGGAAATGGCGGTAAAGGGCTCTGCAGGGAAGTTTAGCGTGCGCTTTATTGAACCGGAGGCGCGCGATGGCCTGGTGGCAAAACAGATTGCCCAGGAGTGGGGTTTCAAGCCCATGGTGGCAACCCTGGGCGATGAGCATCCGTTTTATTTCTACCTCACCCTCGCCGATACCCGGCAAGTGGTGCAGTTAACCACAGGGGATTTCGACCCCTCGGCTTTTCGCCTGATGCTGGACTCAGGCCTCAAGCGTTTTGCCCGTGGACTCACTAAAACCGTGGCGCTGTCACTGCCGCCCGTTAACCAGCAGATGGCCCGGTTCCAAATGGGGGGCCCAACATTCAACAATCTCGAGCGGGCCATCACCAGGGATTACAGTATCCAGCTCGAAGATTTGTCGGACGGCGCAGTCACCCCTGAAGCCGACATTCTCGCAGTAGTTGCGCCACACCAACTTGATGAAAAATCAGTCCTGGCCATCGATCAGTTCCTGATGCAAGGGGGAACCGTAATCCTTGTAACATCACCCTTTACCGCGGAACTCAGTGGCGGTCAGCTGCGCTTACAGGACTGGCAAAGTGGGCTGCAGTCGTGGTTGGCCCACAATGGTCTGCAAATTGGCGAGGCCCTGGTACTGGATAAGCAGAACGCCACTTTCCCCGCTCCGGTTACCAGGCGCTCTGGTGAGTATGAATTCCGCGACGTGCAAATGGTCGACTACCCCTACTTCGTCGATCTTAGACCCCCTGGACTGACACCGGATCACCCCGTTACCGCCAACCTGCCACAGGTCACCATGGCCTGGGCCTCGCCCATTGAGGTCGAACCTGACAGTGGCAGGAGGACGACCATACTGCTTGCAAGCTCCGACAACGCCTGGGTGAGTGACAGCATGGATATCATGCCCAGCCTGGACGCTGGCGGCAGCAGTAACTTCCAGCCACCTGAAGCCAGTGACACCGGCAAAAATCGCGATAGTAAGGCGGACATGAGCAGCCTCGGCCTGGTCATGCAGGGCCGCTTCGACTCCTTCTACGCCAACCGGGATCACACATCCTTCTACGAACAGGAAGATGAAAGCGCTGCACTGCAAGAGTCTCCCATCCGGGGCAACCTCCTGCGGCGATCGCCGGAGTCTTCCCGTATTGTGCTGTTTGCCTCCAACGATTTCATGGATGACCAGGTGCTGGGCAGCATGGTCGCGGCTACCGGCACCCAGTACCTGGGGCCAGTGGAGCTATTTATGAACACCCTGGACTGGGC
>CBDTVJ010000297.1:0-5588 GCA_965363655.1 uncultured Halieaceae bacterium
TGCCTCCAACTTCCCTGATTTGAGTATCTGCTATTCTCCTGAACGCCTTTATTGGCGGAGCCAATTGACTTGTTCTCCGCTGTCACGATTCTTTACACCCAAACCCGGATGCCTCCAATTATCGTCACAGAATTTTACACTTTTTGAAGTCCTCACGGGGTGGCTGTAGGGTGCGCCCCCGCGATTGTAGACACCCAATAGCGTTAAAATGGACTGCCCCCGAAGTCGACAGAGACCCAAGCCTCCAACTTCCCTGATTTAAGTGGCCGATACTGTCCTGAAAGCCTTTATTTATAGTTCCTGGGGCCAATTTACCTCGTTGCACTTGCCTGGCGCCGCCCGCTAAAGACCCTAGTTCCTGTCACGTTTTTTTACACTCTGGCCTCGATATCCAGGCACTCGCTCTGTAAGTCATTGATTTCATTAGGCTGGCATGGTTTTTGCTTTACATTACGCGTGCTACATAATAAACCGCAACATTGAATTTTGATGTCTTAACAACGGAGTGTTTTACGTGCTTAAAAAGACTTTAGCCTTTGCCTGCCTGACCCTATCCATGGGTGCCAATGCAGCTACTGTGTGGGACCTGGATGCGGATACTAATGAGCGAGCCGGAGGCGATGGCGCCGATGGCAAGGAGATTTGGTACCTTGGTGGCGATTTCAAATTAAGCGCCTATAACTATAATTCTGCGTCACCCTATGCTGATGCCTCAAAAATATATGCCTATTTAGATCATAACCCATCACTAGGTAAGGATGGTGGTGGCGCTTGCCAGGATAATGATTGTACAGGCGTTTCGGACGACAATCTGAGTAGGGTTAGCAACAACGAAATGCTTGCCTTGGAAACGACCAAGGAATTCATTGAAGTGCTGAGTTTCTGGGGTGACCACCAAGCTTACCAGCGTAAGCAGGTACTAATAGATATAGACGGTTTTGGGACGGACTTTGATTTTGAACTCTTCGCCATTACCGATTTTGTAAATGGTGAAGCTTTTGTCGACCTGTCGGCTGCAGCTTCTAGCCAGTTGTTGATTACCACCGTAGATAATCTGGAGGACAGCCAACTTTACCTCAGCTCTGTTTCTACCTCCGGGGACCTTCCTCCTGTTCCAGTACCAGCCGCCGCTTGGCTGTTTGGCTCAGCGTTGCTTGGACTGGGTTTAGTTAAACGCAGAAAAGCCTGAAAGCTGTCACATCGAGAGGGCCCGCCACTGAGCGGGCTTTTTCTTGCGCGGAAATTACATGATTGGGCTTTTCACCGCACAGCAGGCACTTCTGGCCCATTCTATGCGGCCCTGCCAATCAGCTCTGTATCTTCACTGTTACAATTCTTTGCTTGTACCCGGGCACAGCCAAGATAGAATTGGGTAACAACTAATCCCGCTCATACCAGCGGCCTCCAGGAAGAACTCACAGTGTCCACTCCCGGACGAATCATTGGATTACTACTTGCACTGGCAATGATGTTGTTCAGTGGCCTCATGTATTTCAAGACAGGTGATTGGGTGGCGGTGGTTTTCCTTTTGGGTAGCCTGGGCTATGTGATTCTGTTTTTGACCACTGCGGTCAGGGGAAGCTCGTGAAAAAACCGGTAATACAAAGTGTCGCAGTCATTTTATGGCTACTCATGCTCAACGCTTGCGCCACCCTCACGTCCGATGTTGATCCTCCCAAAGTGACAATGGAGAGCTTCCGCTCCATTGCATCGGAGACCGGTACACCGCGTTTTGAGATCAAGCTGCGCGTGATCAATCCAAACAAGCAGTCCCTGGATGTTGCGGGTATCAGCTACAGTGTGGAGATCCAGGGTAAGGAGCTGGTCAGCGGTGTCACCAACGACGTTCCGCTGGTAGAGGCTTACAGTGAGGAAGTGGTGACGCTGGAGGCCGGTCTGCAACTGTTTCAGTTACTGCGCCTGGTGACCAGCCTGGCTACCGTCGAGTCTGATGCGCTGGCCTATCGGTTTTCAGCAAAAATTGATTTCAACGGATTTACCCCGACTCAGCGTATTGAAGAAACCGGCGCTATCAGCCTGGATCAGTTTCAGGCCAAGTGAATGCTGGCCCTTAGCCGAACAGGGTCTGTGCAAAAATTGCCAGGATAATGGCCGGGCACACCAGCTTCACGTACCACGGCCATATGCGCCAGAACAGCCCCGTTGCGACTTCCGGGCTGCCTTTGCGCAACTCCTGGAGCAGGGTATCCCTGTGCCAGATCCATCCCGCGAAGATACAGAACATGAAGCCCAGTAGTGGTTGCCCATAGCGCGTGGTAAAGACGATGACCAGGCCAAACAGGGTCTCGAAGTTGAGCAGGATGACCGTACTAATCAAACCTATACCGATGCCAATGGCATACACGGCGAATTTACGCTGCATGCCATGCTCCTCAATGGCGTAAGCCACCGGGACTTCCAGCATGGAGATAGAGGAAGTCAGCGCGGCGATACTCATCAGGAAGAAGAACGTAAACGATACGATAATGCCGGCCATGCCCATGGTTGCAAACAGTTCCGGGAGCACAGTGAAGATGAGTGTGTCTTCGGAAATCAAGCCGCCAGCGGCTGTAAATATCTCAACGCCGTTGTGCAGGGCGACATACATTGCCGGCAGGACCAGGAAGCCGGCCAGTACGGCGATAACGATATCTACCAGTGTTACCAGTCCGCCGACTACCGGGAGATTTTCCTCATCGCTGATGTACGAGCCATAAATCAGCATGGTACCCACGCCCAGGGACATGGAGAAAAAAGCAGAGCCCAGTGCGGCCAGTATCAATTTGGGGCTCAGGGCCCGGCTGAAGTCCGGCAGCAGGTAGACCTTTAGCCCCTCGCCAGCGCCTTCCAGCGTCAGCACGTAGATCACCAGCAACACCAGGGTAATCAACAGGACTGGCATCAAGCGGGCGGACCAGCGCTCGATACCTTCTTTTACACCGGCCGATATGATGCCAATGGTGAACACGAGGAAGATCGACATAAACAGTATATTGCGCCACAAGCTGGAGCTGGAGAGCCATTCGGAAACAGCTGTCAGCCCTGCAAGATCGCACAGGGAAGCGATACAAAAAGCGATCATCCAGCCCGCGACGATACTGTAGAAGCTGAGAATGAGGCTGGCTACCACAACCCCCAATATGCCCACCGTCGCACCGATATTGCGCGTCAGGCTGTTGGGTGAAATCAGGCGCAGTGCATTGACGGCGTTGGAGTGCGCATGGCGACCGATGATCAGCTCTGCCATCAGGGCCGGATAGGCCAGGGTAAAGGCCAATACCAGGTAGACCAATAGAAACGCCGCACCGCCGTTGCTGGCGGCCTGGGTGGGAAAGCCCCATATATTACCCAGCCCGACCGCGCTGCCGGCAGCGGCCATTACGAAGCCGAAACGGGAGCTGAATTCCCCTCTAGCGGATGCCATACAAGCCCTTGAACGTGTTTTTTATTTGCCGGCCAGTGTATCACGAAGAATTGTGGGTATGGAGTGAGCTTCTGGTGTTGGGAGGTTGTCTCAAGCTGGGAAAATTATGCTATGATTCCGCCGCATTTTCAGCGAGTGTGGTGGAATTGGTATACACATCAGACTTAAAATCTGACGGCTTCACGGCTATGCGGGTTCAAGTCCCGCCACTCGCACCATTCCTGCAGTACCTATTCTTTAGCCGATCCGGCTGCTATCCTTCGCGCATTATTCCCCGCCCTGTAGCGATGTGAGGTGAGATTTGAAACAAGCGTTGGTCAATATGCTGACAATGCAGCACAACATGAATTCCCGTGTGCATGAGAATTGGGTAGACCAGAATTTTGAGTGGTATCGCGCGGCCTGGATTGAGTGTGGCGAGCTCATTGAGCATTATGGCTATAAGTGGTGGAAAAAGCAGGAGCCTGACCTGGAGCAGGTGCGGCTGGAAGTCATCGATATCTGGCATTTTGGCCTGTCGGCGCTGTTTCGCGATGGCAAGGATATCGAGCAGATCGCCGGGGAAATTGCAGCGGAATTAATTGCCTACGAGCCAAGGGGCCTGGGCGTTCGTGAAGCCACCGAGGCACTGGCGCTCGATTCATTGCAAACGCAAAGCTTCTCACCCTCGCGCTTCTGGGACCTGATGCTGGCCACCGGCCTGGATTTCGACAGCTTATACAGCGCCTATGTCGGCAAGAATGTGCTCAATTTCTTCCGCCAGGATAATGGCTACAAAGAAGGCACCTATGTAAAAAACTGGGCCGGCAGGGAGGATAACGAACATCTGGTAGACCTGGTGGCGCCTCTAGACAAGAGCGCGGGCGATTTCGCCGACCAGGTTTACCAGGCCTTGCAGCAGCGCTATCGCGAGCTGGTTTCCTAAGCCCTCATTATGCAGCAGGAAGATAACAGGCTCTCCACCACGGCACTCGCCAGAAAGCTGAATATTCCTGTACAGCAGTTGTTCGCCACGCTCAAGGATTATGGCTGGATCAAGCGCGCAGGCGAAAGCTGGGCGCTGACGCCAAAGGGGGAGTTTGAGGGGGGCACCTACCAGAATAGCCGCCGCTATGGCTCCTATATAGTGTGGCCGGAGCGCCTGGACCAACACCCGCTGATGGCGGCTATTGAATCCAACCAGCGCATTACTGCCGGTTCCATGTGCCGCTACTATCCCAGGCTGCATGCGCGGCAGATCAATCGTGCGCTGGCTGAGATGGGTTTGCAGCACCACAGTATTCTGGGGTGGGAGTTAACCCCGCTGGGGCGCACGCTCGGTGGCCAGCAGGAAGAAAGCAATAGCAGCGGCGCATTCTATGTAACCTGGCCGCATGAAATCATTGATCACCCGGTAGTACACCGCGAGCTCACCTTGCAGTCCGACCAGATACAGCCAGCGGAGGCGGGGGATGAGGTCGAGCCCGATCTCTTCGAGGGGGCCAGCGCAGAGGCTGTCGCCTGCCTTGGCATTGATGGGCACACTGTTCGATCACCCTTGCAGGCCAGGGTGTGTAACTGGTTATACCTGGCGCAATTGGCCCATGCCTACCAGCGCGCATTGCCCACTGAAGAGCTGGTTTATGCGGATTTCTATGTGCCTGCAGGCAACGTCTATATCGATTGCTGGGAGGCAGAGATTCCCGCCAGCGAGCTTTCGGGGAAGCTGAACAAGCGCGAGATCTATCGTGCCATGGAGTTACGCCACCTGGAAATCAACGCGGTGGATGTGGAAAAGCTGGATGAAGTGCTGGGGCGTGGATTACTGTCCTTTGGCATTCGCTGCTGAATTCAGTTTTCCAAAGCCGGCTGGCGCTGTAGAAAAACACCGCATTCCATGTGGTCTGTATAGGGGAACTGGTCGAACAGTGCGAAGTCCTGGATACGGTGTGTCTTGCACAGCATCGCCAGGTTCTCCGCCAGCGTTTGCGGGTTGCAGGATATGTAGATGATTGATTCGAACCCGGCAGCCATTGCCACGGTGTGTTCGTCCAGGCCCGCTCGGGGTGGATCCACAAAAATCGTATCCAGGCAGTACTGTTCCAGAGGCTGGGGTAATTCATTGAGACGCCGAAAGGTGCGTTCTGCATTCATTGCCTGGGTCACTTCCTCGGCGGACAGCCGG
>CBDTVJ010000298.1:0-5585 GCA_965363655.1 uncultured Halieaceae bacterium
TGATCTTTCCCAGCGACGCCGCCGTGGGGTTACCTGCCGCGCTGGCCAACAAGGCGCTGTTTCGAACCTTGTTTACCGGGCAAACCGCCTATTGGACCGCTGTGGAGGCTTTTGACCGTCAGCGTATCAAGGTGCGTCTGGACAGTGGTGAGTATGTCCTGTTCGACGTAAGCGCACGGGTGGAAAAGAACCCGCCGCAGAGCGCGGAGCGGCTGCAAGTGGTGATGTCTTCGGACGGTGTGCTCGATGGCAATGGGGAAGGTACGGTCAGTGTCGCGGGGCAAAGTACGCAAGCCACGCTGTTTGAGGTGATCCGTTATGCCGCCCAGGACATCTACTCTCCCGCGCGGTTGGTGGGTGCGGTACCGGGCATCCGCAGTGTTCCTGTGGGCCTGAAGGGGAATCAAAACCGCCTCTACGATCAGGGCCAGCACAAAGGGTTGGTAATACTGCCCTATAAAGCCTGGTCGGTGGATGGTTTGTATGTGACGGCCTTTGTGGTCAGCAACGGGCATACCCATGCCATGACGCTGGATAACCGCAAGGTCATGCACACGGCCCAAACCCATCGAAACGGGGTAGGGCCACATTTTCTGGCGTCAGCGTTTTTTCGCAGCCAGATTCAGAGACGGGGTGAGCCGGGGGACAGGACTACCCTGTTCGTGGTGACCGACAGGCCTATTCAGTCTGTGATTCGAGGGTAGGGCGATGGGAGCCAATAAGTTTGTGAAGATAGCGGCGCTGGTCCTGGCGCTTCTGGTACTGCTGGTCACTGTGAAGACATGCTCCAGCCGGGACGCGATGGAGCAGGATGCTGTGGTGGAAGGCGGGTCGGCCTTGTCCCAGGAAGCGTTGGCCGGTTTAGGGATAGAAGGCGATACGGAAAAAGACGTGGTGGCTACCCTGATCGGTGAAGTAAGGGGCCTCAAGAGCGATATCGAGATTTTGCGGGACGATAATCGGAGCCTGCGCACCGACAACGATGATCTAAAAAAAATGGAAGGCAATATCACCAGTCGCCTGACCGGCAAAATCAGCCAAGCCGAATCCTCGGTACGCAAGGAAACTCAGGACCAGTACAACATTATGCTGCGCCGCTTGCAGGAAGCTGAAGAGAGTCTGAGGGCGAGCCAGAGTGGCAGCGCTTCACTCGGCCGGGGTCAGGGCGGCGGTGCCGATGCCGATGGAGGTACAGGGTCTTGGGTTGGAGGGGATGACAGCGAGACGGTATGGGTACACCCGTTGGGCCGCAGTGGTGATGAAGATTCCTCTGGTGCGGGTATGTTCGGACAGACCCGCGACCAGTTGAGCAAGAAGATCGGCGTCGACAATTTGCCGGGGGTCCGAGGGCGTAACTACCTGGAAGAAGAGACCATGAAGCCGGTCTATACCATCGCCAAAAATTCCACGCTGGTTAATTCCACGGCATTGACCGCGCTGGTCGGGCGGGTGCCGGTGGGCAGTCAGGTGACTGATCCGTACAGTTTTAAGGTGATTATCGGGCGGGACAACTTGATCGCCAACGGCATCGAGTTGCCGGAAGTGGCCTATTCCGTCGCCAGTGGCAAGGCCGTAGGCGATTGGACGCTGGGCTGTGTGAGGGGCGATCTCTACTCGATCACCTTTGTATTTGAGGACGGGACGATTCGCACCGTACCTAAAGCCGAGAGTGTGTATGACGGCAACACTCAAAATACGGAAATCAAAATTGGCGAGCTGTCCGATGCCTATGGCAACCCGTGTGTGGTGGGCGAGCGCATCACTAACGCCTATACCTACCTCGCACAGAGGATTGGCATAACGGCGGCGTCTGCCGCAGCAGAAGCGGCCGCCGCCAGTCAGACCACGGTGCTAACGTCGCTGGATGGTGGGGGTATCGGTACCAGCAGCACTGTCGATGGCAGCACATCCGACTACATCCTCGGGAAAACGATAGCGGACGGCACAATGGAAGTCGCTGAGTGGCTGGATGAGCGGCAGGCGCAACAGTTTGACGCGATCTATGTTGCACCGGGTGCGAAGGTCAGTCTGCACGTGACGGAGCAGATCGATATTGATTACGACACATTGGGTCGCAAGACCAATTTCATAGGAATTCGCAGAGGAGGTTATCGTGGCTTGGATTAAGGGAATGAAGGGGACAGCACTGTGGGCGATGGCGGGGGCCTTGTTAGCCGGCTGTGCCACGCAGGACACGATACTGCCACCCTCCGAACGGAAGATGGTGGACATTTACCGGGAGGCGATGAACGAGCAGGCCGGTGAACCACTGGTTGAGAACAGCCAGGCGATCTGCACGGACCTGGGTTTGGATGAGCCTGTTCAGAGCTGTGAGAAAACCTTACAAGCGCATGCGAAGGCGCAGTATTCGTTGATCGACACGGGCAGTACGCCACAGGCGTTGGACTACATCCCCTATACACGCGAGCAGCGCACGGAAATCGAGAATCTGTTTCCGCGACTGACCAATCCCGATGTGGTGATTTACGTGTACCCGCACCTGGCAACCCGCACCCGCGCTCCGATTCCAGGGTATAGCACGGTCATTCCTTTGTATGACCGGGTGGAGTATCGCTTGCCGGGCGAGGATCTGGCCAAGACACCACTACCGTCCGTGGTGGTAGATCCAGAGGAGGCCGCACCATGACCGCTCTGGAAATTATCAACGAACGGGATGTAGAGCCACGGGTTAGGAAGCAGCCCGTTGGCAAGCGTGAGTTGGACAAGGCGTATCGAAGAGAGCGTTCGTTTGTCGATTTTATCCCCTGGGTGGAGTACCTGGATGAGCATCAGGTGGTATTGATGGAGGATGGTTGTTCGGTGGGGGCCGTGTTTGAGCTGGCCCCGATTGGCACCGCAGGTAGAACGCAGGAGTACCTGGCCGGGGTGCGTGACTCCTTTCAGGAAGCCTTACAAGACTCCTTTGATGAGTTCGATCAAGATCCCTGGGTGCTACAAACCTACAGTGTTGACCAGTTGGATATTGATGCCATGGTGGATGAGGTAGCCGACTACGCGGTTGATGAGGCGAAAGGCTCCCAGTACACCCAGACCTACTTGAAGTGCCTGGCGGACCACTATCGGGGTGTAACCCGACCCGGTGGTTTATTCGTGGACGAGAAGGTCACCAAGGCTGCCTGGGGCGGGCGGCTGCGCAAGAATTACCTTGTGATGTATCGCCGTCAGAGTGCAGTCCGCAAACGTGGGCGCAAGGCTGCAATTGAGCGTGATCTCGATGAATCGCTGGTGGGACTGAATGAGGCGGTGGACAAATTTACCAACGCCCTTAAGCCGTCAGGGGCACGGTTGCGCCGCATGGACGGCCCTGAGTTCCATAGTTGGATGTTGGACTTTTTCAACCCCTCCACCTCAATGTTCGGCGGTGACCGTCGTCAGTTTTTGTCGGCGGCAGGGCACCATGAAGACAGTCTGCCCTACGGGGATCAGTTCGCTGAAAGCCTTTTCTATGACTATCCTCGCTCGGACAAGGAGAACCAGTGTTGGTGGTTCGGTGATACCGCGTTGCGTTGTGTGGCAATTGACGGCATTCGTCGCAGACCGTCAGTGGGTCATGTAACGGGAGAGATTGCGCGGGGCGATGCGACCAATGCCATGATGGATCTGCTGCCGGAGGGCAGTGTGTTTGTGAGCACCATGGTGGTTATTCCCCAGGATACGCTGGAGGGGCATATTGATGGGATAGATAACTCAGCGATTGGTGACAACAGCGATTCGACCCAGGTACGCAAGGACTGTGAAAAGGCGCGAGAGATTCTGGGTGAGCGGCACAAGTTCTACCGTGCTCAGTATGCGGTGTATGTAAAAGGGGAAGGCGTTGCCGTCCTGGACAAGCGTACTAGCGAAGTCCGCTCCCTACTATTGAATTATGGTTTTCGGGCCGTGTCGCTTAAAGATGATTTTACGGCGCTCGATAACGTGATACGCAATCTGCCGATGGTCTATGACGCCGGGCGGGACGCCAGGGAAGGGTGGCGCGGTGCCCAGCTTATGCTGGTGCAGCACATCGCGAACTTGAGTTGCCTCTTTGGCCGTAGTACCGGGACGGGCAATCCGGGTATTGCCGTGTTTAATCGGGGCGGCGAGCCGGTATTCTTTGATCCGTTGAACCCGCAGGACCGGCAGAAGAACGCGCACATGCTGGTGTTGGGACCGACCGGCGCGGGCAAGTCTGCGACCCTAATTACTATGTTGTCCCATGTCATGGCGGTACATCGCCCTCGACTGTTTATCATCGAGGCGGGCAATTCTTTTGGCTTAATGGGGGACTGGTTTGCCTCCGAAGGGTTGAGTGTGAACCGTGTTGCGCTCAAACCGGGTAGCGGTGTGTCTTTGTCACCCTATGCGGATGCCCACGAAGCACTGGAAGGAACACGCAGGCCGCTCTCGATGCGCGATGTTGATGAGGAGGATATCGACGATCAGCGCGACATCATGGGCGAGATGGAAATTGTGACGCAGTTGATGATTACCGGAGGTGAGGCCCGTGAAGCAGAACGCCTGACGCGCTCGGACAAGCGGATTATCCGCGATGCGATACTCAGCGGCGCCGCTGCCAGTCTTAAAGAGAAGCGCACCACACTGACGGAAGATGTCCGCGATGCATTTTATGCCGTGGCCAGCGGGCATGATTACGAGGTAGATACTCGCCGCCGCATCAGGGAAATGGGAGATGCGCTGGGGTTGTTTTGTGACGGCTTTGCCGGGGAGGTGTTTAACCAGACCGGCAACACCTGGGCCGAGGCCGATGTCACGATCATTGATCTGGCGACCTTCGCCCGAGAGGGTTATGAAGCCCACCTGGCGATTTCGGTGGTGAGCTGCTTGAACATGATTAATAACATTGCAGAGCGCGACCAGTTTGGAGCGCGGGAAATCGTCGTGACGATCGACGAGGCGCACATTATTACCACCAACCCACTACTCGCGCCGTTCCTGGTCAAGATCGTGAAGATGTGGCGCAAGCTGGGCTCGTGGCTTTGGATTGCAACCCAGAACATGCAGGATTACCCAGACGTTGCTAAAAAAATGCTCAACATGGTGGAGTGGTGGGTATGTCTGGTAGTGCCCAAAGAAGAAGTGGAGGATATCGCGCGATTCCGGCACGTGGATGATGCACAACGGGCGCTATTACTGTCGGCCTGTAAATCCGACAAGCAGTACACCGAGGGTGTGGTGATGTCCGAAACCAGTGAAAGCCTGTTTCGCAACGTGCCCCCCTCATTGATGCTGGCGCTGGCGCAGACGGAGAAGCATGAAAAAGCGCACCGGATGGCACTGATGCAGGAACACGGCGACACTGAGGTGGAAGCGGCCAAGCGCGTGGCGGGAGAAATCGACCGGGCACGGGGGATCGGCGGGTGAGGCGGGTACTGTCTTCGATGCTGCTGGCGGCTCTTGCCCTGTTCGTTACCCAGGCGTGGGCGGACGTCGATCACACGGGTGTAATGATGTTTACCGCTCGCCATCTTCCGGCCATCACCGGAGCCGAGCAGGCGGACCGCGTGTTTTATCTGGACGGCGCGGACAAGGCTTTGAGGGAGTTACGCTTTTCTAATCCAGGCAGT
>CBDTVJ010000299.1:0-5565 GCA_965363655.1 uncultured Halieaceae bacterium
CAGACCCTGCACCGCCTGCCGCAGATGATGGAACAGCGTGGCCCCGGGGGCACCTTGGTGGTGGATGTCAGCTTTCCGGAGATCGAAAAATTCGACAATCTGCCCGAGCCCCAGGTAGAGGGCCCCACCGCCTTCGTTTCCATCATGGAGGGCTGCAGCAAGTACTGCACCTTCTGCGTGGTGCCCTATACCCGTGGCGAAGAAGTCTCCAGACCGGTGGATGATGTCATTGCCGAAATCGCCCACCTGGCCTCCGGCGGGGTGCGCGAAGTGAACCTGCTGGGACAGAATGTGAACGCCTATCGCGGCGCCGACCACCAGGGCGAAATCATCGATTTCGCGGAACTGCTGCACGTTGTCGCCCGCATCCCCGGCATAGATCGTATTCGCTACACTACCTCGCACCCGGTGGAGTTCTCCGACGCCCTGATCGATGCTTATGCGCATATCCCGGAGCTGGTAGACCACCTGCACCTGCCGGTACAAAGTGGCTCCGACCGCATCCTGGCCGCAATGAAGCGCGGTCACACAGCTCTGGAGTACAAGTCGAAAATACGCCGCCTGCGTAAAATTCGCCCGGATATCAGCCTTTCCTCTGACTTCATCATTGGCTTCCCGGGAGAATCCGCAGCGGATTTCGCGGCCACCATGAAGCTGATCGAGGACATCGGCTTCGACAGCTCCTTCAGTTTTGTCTACAGTGCCCGTCCCGGCACCCCCGCGGCGGAATTGCCCGACGGCACCGATGACGACACCAAGAAAAAACGCCTGCAGATACTACAGGCCCGCATCATCCAGCAGGCCGGGCAGATCAGCCGGCGCATGGTAGGCAGCACCCAGCGCATATTGGTCACCGGGGTTTCGAAGAAAGACCCCGGGCAGTTGCAGGGGCGCACCGAGAACAACCGGGCGGTAAATTTTTCCGCCACCGACCAGGCGCTGATCGGGCATTTTGTGGACGTGGAGATCGTCGACGCCCTGCCCAACTCCCTGCGCGGCGTGTTGGCCACTGATTCACGCCCAGTAATTAGTTGACGCATTTGAATTCCCGTATATCCTTATCATTAACAGTACTGCCCACAAAGGGCGACAGGACACCTTGAACAGCGAGCCGCCCCCCCAACAGTCGTCTGCACAAACGACTCAGCAAAGCCTCACCCTCGAACCCAATGACGCCCGTCACCTGGCCATGTTATGCGGCCATATGGACAGTCATTTACGCCAGATCGAGCAGCGCCTGGGAATATCCATCAGCGCCCGGGGCAACCAGTTTTCCCTCAGCGGGCCAGCCGTCAATGTGGCGACCGCCGAGCGCCTGTTGATCCACCTGTACGCCGAAGTGTGCCAGGGTGTGGGGCTCAGTCCCGAATCCCTGCACCTGCAGTTGCAGCAGGCGGGCCTGGAGCACCTGGTGGAGACCAGCCAGGACGCTGCGGTACAGCCGATCCAGATCATTCGCACCAAACGCACCTCGATCAAGCCGCGCGGCAAGAACCAGCAGGGCTATGTGCGTAGCATCAAGGACAACGACATTAATTTCGGGATCGGCCCCGCCGGCACCGGCAAGACCTACCTGGCGGTAGCCTGTGGCGTGGAAGCACTGCTGGAGGAGAGAGTCCGTCGCATCATGCTGGTGCGACCGGCGGTTGAAGCAGGAGAGAAACTCGGTTTTCTACCTGGCGACCTGAGCCAGAAAATTGACCCCTACCTGCGCCCCCTCTACGACGCACTGTACGAGATGCTTGGCTTCGAAGCGGTCAACAAGTACATCGAGCGCAATATCATTGAAGTGGCACCCCTGGCCTTTATGCGTGGGCGCACTTTAAACAACGCATTCATCATTCTCGATGAAGCGCAGAACACCACCCGGGAGCAGATGAAAATGTTCCTGACGCGAATCGGCTTTGGCTCCACTGCAGTTGTTACCGGCGATGCCACACAAATAGACCTGCCCAAGGGCGTCCCTTCCGGCCTGACCCATGTCAGCAACATCATGGACGGTGTCGAGGGCCTGGGCTTTACCTATTTTGGCAACACGGACGTGGTCCGCCACCCCCTGGTACAGCGTATCGTCGAAGCCTATGACAGCGCCGAGGACAGGGCCACGCCGCTGGACAAAGGTCGGCTGTGAACCTGCACGTGGATATCCAGGCAGCCAGCAGTGAACCCGCTCCGGAAGAGGGCGACATACGGCGCTGGATCGCAGCGGCCCTGGACGGACAAAGCACACGTGACGAGGTCGAAATCACTGTGCGCCTGGTGGATGCCGCAGAAATGTCGACCCTGAATGAAAGCTACCGCGGCAAGCCGGGGCCTACCAATGTCCTGTCTTTTCCGGCAGACCTGCCCGGCGAGCTGGCCCTGCCCCTGTTGGGCGATATCGTCATCTGCGCCCCGGTGGTCAGGGCCGAGGCCGCCGAACAGGGCAAGCATCCCGAGGCCCACTGGGCCCATATGACGGTACACGGCACCCTGCATCTGCTGGGCTACGATCATCTGGAAGAGGAAGAAGCAGCAACCATGGAAGCTCTGGAGAGCGTTATTTTGACTGGCCTGAACTACCGTTGTCCCTACGGGGACGAGCACCGGGAGTACGTCTCGTGATAACCGACGACCGCGCTGACAACGACAGCAACGACAAATCCTGGATCGATAAAATCGCCCTGCTGTTCTCATCCGAACCCCGCAACCGCGAAGACCTGGAAGACGTACTGGAGATTGCCGCCGAGAACGAGGTAATAGACGAGGACGCCCGCAGCATCATGGAAGGTGCCTTGAAGGTGACCGATATGCAGACCCGGGACATCATGATTCCCCGCTCCCAGATGATGGTGATCAAGGCGGAAGCCACACTGGAAGACATCCTGCCCCAGATTATCCGTTCCGCCCACTCCCGCTATCCCGTGATCGATGACAACCCCGACGACATCCTGGGTATATTGCTGGCCAAGGACCTGCTGCCGCAGATCCTCGATCCAGACAAAGAGAACTTCAAGATCGAAGACATGTTGCGGCCCACCATGGTCGTGCCGGAGAGCAAGCGCCTGAATGTGCTACTGCGTGAGTTTCGCGAAAACCGCAACCACATGGCCATCGTTATCGACGAGTACGGCGGCGTGGCCGGGCTGGTTACCATTGAGGACGTGCTGGAAGAAATCGTCGGTGAGATCGAGGATGAAACCGACGCCCAGGCGGATCGTTTCATCCGCCAGATTGACAGCGATGATTACATGGTCAAGGCGCTGACACCCATCGATGACTTCAATGACTATTTCAACAGTACCTTCAGCGATGAGGAATTCGATACCATCGGAGGCCTGGTCATCCACGCCTTCGGGCACATGCCCGCCAGCAATGAAGTGGCCACGATTGATAACTTTGAATTCAAGGTGATCAATGCCGACCAGCGCAAGATCCACAGCCTGCGTATGCGTCAGCTACAAGCCTGATCCGGTGAACGCCCGCCAAGCCACGCGTTCCGGCGCCGGCCTCAATCCCCTGCTTGTCCTGCTGATGGCCCCCCTGGCGGGCGCCCTGGTGACCCTGTCACTGGCGCCCTTCAAGCTGTGGCCAGCCGGCATCCTCAGTTGTGTCTTTTACGCCTACCTGCTGTGTAGCTGTAGCACCCGGCAAAGCCTGTGGCGCGGCTGGCTGTTCGGCGTGGGGCTGTTCGGCACTGGCGTGTCCTGGGTCTATGTCAGCATTCACGTACACGGTCACGCCAGCATCCCCCTGGCAGTGGGCCTGACAGCGCTGTTCTGCGGCTTACTGGCGCTTTTGCATGCTCTTTTCGCCTGGTGTTATGTGCGCTTTATACGCGCCCTGCCCGGCGGCATGCTGGTGGGCTTCCCCGCACTGTGGGTATTGTTCGAGTGGTCGCGGGACTGGTTTCTTACCGGCTTTCCCTGGCTCTATCTCGGCTACGCCCACACCGACACCTGGATCTCCGGCTGGGCACCGATAACCGGTGTCTTTGGCCTGTCGTTCATCTGCGCCATCACCGGGACCTGCCTGTTCCTGGCCTGGCGCAGCCGCCAGCCCATCGCCTGCACCACCTACGCGGTGGTGATCATCACCCTGTGGGGCGGAGGCGCGATACTCAAACCGACCCAGTGGGTCGCCCGGGCCAGCGAAGAACCCCTGTCAGTAGCCATCTTCCAACCCAACGTGCCGCAGGAACACAAATGGGACAAGCGCTGGTACCGCCCTATCCTGCGCCAGTTACGGGAGGCCACTGACCCGGTACTGGGGCACGATATCGTGATCTGGCCAGAATCGGCCGTTCCCAATTTCTACCAAAGTGCGCAAGGCTTTCTGAAGCCCATCGACCAGCGCGCAGCGCAGGCCAAGACCTCGGTGATTACTGGCATTCCCTATGGCCCCGAGGGCAGCGACCAGTACTACAACAGTATCGTCGCCCTGGGTTATGGCCAGGGCGTTTACCACAAACAGCGCCTGGTACCCTTTGGCGAATACATCCCACTGGAGGGCCTGCTACGGGGCCTGATCGCCTTTTTTAACCTGCCGATGTCATCCTTCAGCCAGGGTCCGAAGGAACAGGAACCCCTGCGCGTGGGTGCCTACCGGGTCGCCCCCTTCATTTGCTACGAAATCGTCTACGCCGACCTCGTAGCCGCAGGCGCGCGCAATAGCGATATATTGATTACCATCAGCAACGACAGCTGGTTCGGCAACTCCATCGGCCCCCTGCAGCATCTGCAAATTGCCCAGATGCGCGGCCGGGAAAACGGCCGCTATGTGCTGCGCGCTACCAATAACGGCGTTTCCGCCATCATCGATCACCGCGGGCGCATTGTGCAGAGCACTGACCAGTTTGTGGAAGCCATGCTGGTGGGTGAGGCTGAAGTGATGTTGGGCAATACACCCTTTGGCAGCTTTGGCTCCAAACCCATTATCATAAGCTGCTTCGTGAGCCTGCTGCTGATGGGCCTGATGTACCTGGGCTTCTGGCGTGACGTGGACTAGACGTGCCTACCTGCCGCCGCTTTGCAGGATAAAATCTTCCAGGTCCTTATCGATACCGAACACATGGCGCTTGAGCCATTCGGTGAGGTAGGTGGCCATTAACTCACGCACCAGGGCATCGGGTTGGTTACATTCAACCATTTGCACGATTTCTATGCGGAATAGATTGTGGGCCTCAATGTGTGCTTCGCGACCGGGATATCGCAGCTCGACCATATACCGCTCTTCCAGGGAAAAGTGGTTTTCAGTGTAATCCTTCAGCTTCAACAACACTTTGCCATCCGCTCCCGGCCTCTTGATGAGGTCCAGGGTCTCGAACAGCACCTGGTGCTGGGCATCCTGCCAGATGAGATCACTGGTCTTGCGCATGGTTTGAAGCATGGACCTAATTTTGGATTTTTGCCATGATTCGGGGCAATAAATGCCGTCCTTGGCCTGGAATGGGGTTGATCGGGGTTGATCGGGGTTGGCTAATTGTCACTTTGCGTTCGCGTTAGACAGGGGTGGCCCCTGCTGCGGTTGGAACCCCACGCCCTTACCGGCAAATCCCGCATACACCAATCGCGGAACAGTAGAAGC
>CBDTVJ010000300.1:0-5560 GCA_965363655.1 uncultured Halieaceae bacterium
ACAGCACCCCGAATCGCTTATTAAAGGAAAGGACTAGTCGCCGTGAGCAAACATCGTATTTACCCGATTGGTGTCACCTTGGCAGGTCTGGCCTGCGCCCTGTTACTGACCGCCTGCGGCCACAGCCCCAACGTGCAGTTTTACAGTCTGAAGCCCACGAACAGCGGCTCCAGCGCTGCCGCGCTGTACCTGGCCCTGTCCATAGGGCCGGCGCAATTCCCACGGACACTGGATCGCAACCAGATCGTGACCCGGGCCAGCGGCAGCCGGGTCAATGTGAATCAATTTAAAATGTGGAGTGCCCCACTGCAGCACGAATTCCTGCGGGTGCTGGGGGATAACATCGGAAGCGACCTGCAATCAGATCGCATCGCAGTCTACCCGGCAACACCCGCATTCCAGGTGGACTACCGTATCCTGCTGGATGTAGTGCAGTTTGATGGCGTACCCGGCGACAGTGTGACCCTGCGCGTGCGCTGGGTCGTCGCTCCCCCAATGGGTGAAGCAGTGGCTGTGGGCACCTTCGAGAAGGTTCAACCTACCGCAGGCGATGACAGCTATAATGCGCTGGTGGCAGCGCACAGCGCGGCCATCGGCGAACTGGCAAGAACCCTTACCGCCAAGTTACGCGAGCTGGGCAAACCCCCTGCGAGCTAATCGCTCATTGCCCTGCTGGGCCACGCCACTTAACATAGTCTTATGCGCCTGACCCACCAAAGTTTACTCTGCCTTGCCTGTGTACTGTTACAGATGCCACTGCACGCCCAGGTACTCAGGAATCCGCCATCCGCAGTCGGCGCGGCACCGGAAGGATTGCCGCCTTATCGCGCGGTGAGGCCCCAGCCGACGGCAGAACTGAACGCGATCATCAAACGCATGCGGGAGTTGGTGAAGGAACTGCAACAGGCCGACCTTAGCCCCGAGCAAAAGCAGGCCGCACTGGATGAACTGATCAAGGATCACCACTATATTCTGCGCCAGCACGACACATGGCTGGACTGGCAGCAGCCACAGACCGTCGACAGCGCTGCACTGCTGCTGGAAAAAATGGTTTTCCAGGAGGTGGCTGATTTGGCGCCGACTGAGCAGAGCCACGAACAGGTATTGGAGAACGCCCCGCAGCATCTCGAACTCGCCCCGGATGAACAACAAACTGCTAAAACCTATGAGCCACCGCTGGCGGCTCCGGTGGACAATGAAAAAGCGCAGGAGCAGGAGCAGACCCAGACCGTCGAATCTGATGAGCCTGTTGCTGCAGCAGTGGCGGCGACAACGGACCCATCCCCGGCGGCCACAAACGACACCGTAACAAAACAAAAAACCGTGGGGATCGCCAAAGAGGTCAAGGTTACTGCCCTGGTTGACGGCCAGGCCACTATCAGCATGCACGACGATAGCACCGTGCTGCGCGACGTGCGCGACGACAAGGGCGAGCTGGTTTTCTTTGGCAAGGTACACCTGTGGGTCGGGGGAGCGATACAGCTCGATGCCTATAGGGGTGATGGCCTGTTCAATTCAGACGAAGACGGCGACTGGGACTCAACATCCTATATACGGCGTGGTGAAGGTATTTTACGCGGATCCGTGTTCGACAATAACGAGATAAAAGTACAGTACGATTTCGACAGCAAGGAATACCGCAATCTCTACTGGCGCTGGACCTCCGATGCAGAGGCAAATTCGTTAACGTTGGGCAACCAGAAAGAGTCCATAGGACTGGATTATATGATGGGCAGCAAGTTCACCACTGCCCTGGAACCCTCAGCGCCCACTTCGGCATTCGGCGAATTCAGGAGCGCAGGCCTGCGCTACGCTGGCAGGACTACGCTGGCAGCAAAGGACAATCCCTTCAAAATCTGGGGGGACAGCCGCACCTACGTCACCGGCAGTCTTGGGCTGTTCGGCGAGGATATCGAGAACACCAATGACACCGACTGGGCGCTAACCGGCCGGGTCTCCATGGGCGGCAACAAGACGGAGAAAACGGGCTATCACCTGGGTGCCTCCGCCAGTTATCGCCACGGCGAATACGACCGCATCGCGCCACGTCCAGGCCTGGAGGATGTAAGCAGGATTGATCTGGCACAGCCTGAAGCAGATACCATCATGCTGGCGGGCCTGGAAGGCATGTTTACGATAGGCTCCCTGCACGGCCAGGGTGAAGTCTTTTACAGTGATTATAGCGGTGGTGAGGTCGACGCCGATGGCTGGGGCGCCTACAGCCAGGTTGGCTGGCTATTTGGCGGCAAGCGTAGACTCTATCGCCCCAACTGGGGATTATGGGCACCTATTGATGCAGCAAAGCAGCAGGTGTTTGAAGTCTTCGCGCGCGCCAGCCTGACCCACGGCAACGATGATTTGAATTCATCCAATGAATTGGGCCTGCTGACCCTGGGTGGTAACTGGTACTACCACGAGTTTCGGGTAAGCGCCAATGTATTGGTGGCAGACACCAAGCGCGATGTCAGCGATGAAGACGATGGGTACGCGTTCGCCCTGCGCTTGTCTTACCTTTTCTAGAGCTCTGCGTGATAGCAGCATAAAACCCGTAGCAGGGAACTCATGAATCGGTCTTGAGCCTGCGTGCGAGGCCACTGGCCCAGGCATTTGCTGTCAAACCATGAGCGAGCACACACAGTGTCGTTATACATGATCGATCCCCTCGTTTTATCTGGCTGATCAAACACCAGACACGGTTAGTGACTTTTCCTGCACCTATTGGATTAAAAATATCGCTGGCGTCCCACCCTATTTTGTAGGCAAATTAGCATAAGCAGGCAGATTTACACATTGCCAATGGAAGAGTACACTCCAAAGTGACACTTTATGACCATGCGTACTGATATGAAGGTTACAACCAAGTCACTCAGGACCCGGGCCAGGGAAATTCTGGACTGTGTAGATCGTGGCGAACCGGTGACTATTACCTATCGAGGCAAGCCTCGCGCAAGGCTGACGAGTATCGAGCAAGAAAAAGCCAATACCGGCAGCCCTGCGCAAGAGTTACCTGTGTTTGGGATATGGAAAGACCGTGAAGAGCTTTCCGATATCAATGCTTATGTACGCGAGATTCGCAGGGGACGCTCCGGTGCTGATCGACACTGACGTCCTGATCTGGCTATTTCGCGGACAGCCATCAGCTCGCAAGGCGATAGAAAAAGCTGATCGCATTCAGCTATCGACCATCACCTATATGGAACTGGTGCAGGGTATGCGCAATAAGGAAGAGTTCAGGTTATTGCGTCAAACTATCCATGAACACCAATGGGACATATTACCCCTGAGCGAAAACATCAGTCACAGAGCGACGGTATTTATTGAAAACTATGCCCTATCCCATGGTATGCAATTGGCTGATGCGCTTATCGCAGCATCGGCCGTTGAATCCGGTGCTGCACTGATGACCGCCAATACCAAACATTACAAGGTTATACCGGAGCTCGACCTGAAAATATATCGCCCTTAAAACCCGCCAGAACAGGCAGAGCAACTCGCCCTCACCATGTATTTCTGCACAAGCACAGCGCCTGACCCGCCTTTACAAAACCGTGTAAACTTACGGCAATGAGTTTGGCGCACGATACAAAAGAATCAATAAAAACCGCACTGGCGATGACCATCGCCTATGGTGTCGGCTTACAGATGGGCTGGGACAGACCCTACTGGGCGGGCTTTGCCGTGGCGTTTATCAGTCTTGCTACCGTCGGCCAATCCCTCAACAAGAGCACCCTGCGCATGGTAGGCACGGTGGTGGGGGCGATTGCCGGCCTGACCCTGATCGGCCTGTTCGCCCAGCAGCGCTGGTTATTCATTTTTTTCGTCAGCCTGTGGTTAGCCCTGTGTGCCTATATGAACGCTGGCAATCGGTATCAGTATTTCTGGTTTGTTGCCGGTTTTGTATCCCTCATCATTGCCGCGGACGGTGGCCCCAATGCCGACAACGCTTTCAATATCGCCATGTTGCGCCTGCAACAGACTGGCCTGGGTATTCTCGTGTACAGCCTGGTAACGATACTGCTGTGGCCCAATCACTCCGGAAAAAGTCTGCAGGCGGCCGCAAAGTCCCATGCTGCCAATCAGAAAAAACTATTCAGCGCCTCGCTACAATGGCTTAGGGAGGCCAGCGACAATACGTCGGTAAAAACGGCGCGTGCTGAAGAAATCACCGGATTGGGCCAGGTCGCAACGCTGCTGGACGCGGCGGCGACTGACAGCGAAGAAGTTCGCCAGGTAGAGCGCCACTGGCGAGCCTATCAACATGCGAGCGGCGAGTTTGCCGAGACTATGGAACGCTGGAGCGAGAATTTCAGCGAGCTGCAGCCACTGCCACTGCAACAACTATTTCCCGAACTGAATACATTTAGCGAAGAACTGGAGCAGCGTCTCGATTCGATTGGCGATATGTTGGGTGGCGCAGCAACCAATAAAACATGTAGTGCAGTGAACCCGGAGATCAACCCCACGGCCGCACAGCAACTCTCCCCCTTTCAATACGCGGCCGCTTTGGTGGCATCCCATCATATGCAGCAGCTGGAAGTATTATCCCGCCACATGTTCGACAGTAGCAGTGCGATTGGTGGCTTTACTGATACAGCCAGTCGCGCGGATATTTCGAAGCGACAGCAGGCGCCGTGGGTGCCTGACCCGGAAAGACTGGTGGCCTCGGTCAAGATGATGGTTGTGCTGTGGGTGGCTTTCCTGGCCGTGGTTTATATCGGCGACTTTCCCGGCGGTTTCGGCTTCCTCAGCATGAGCGGAGCCATCGGGTTAGTACTGGTCTGCAATCCGCAGATGCCGGTCAGGCTTTTATTTGCTCCCGTCAGCGTCGGGATACTGTTTGGCAGCGCTCTCTATATCTTTGTGATGCCGCAGCTCTCCAGCTTCATCGGTCTGGGTACGATGATTTTTCTGGCCACTTTTATTATCTGTTACCGTTATGCCAGCCCGCAGCAGGGCCTGAGCAGAGCGTTTGGCCTGGCGATGTTGGTGACGCTGATATCCGTATCAAACCAGCAGAGCTACAATTTTCTCAGTGTGGCCAATTCCGCAATGATGTTCGCGTTGCTGTTCCTGTTGCTGAACTTCGTCTCCTACTTCCCCTACTCCCCGCGCCCGGAAAGTACCATCGTGCGCCTGCTAAATCGCTACTTTAGCAGTGCCGAATTTTTACTGTCACAAACCGCCGGCGGCGGGACATCCGCCCTGGCCCGCCGTCGAGAAGCCTTTCATCGCCAGGAGCTGGCCAGTCTGCCCGGTAAGATCAATACCTGGGCTACACACGCCGACCCGAAAGCACTGGGCGCAGCATCGGTGCAGCAGCTACCCGGCCTGGTGAACAGCCTCAAGGGGCTCAGCTACCGCCTGCAGGAATTACATGAAGTCAGAAGCCTGCCGCAGTCGCCGCAACTGACTTTGGCTCTGCAAGGTGACATGCTGGCATGGCGTGACCGGGTAATCGCTACCCTGCAGCAATTGTCCGGTGATCCATCATTCAAAATGACTCTGCAGCGCACCGGCCTGGATGAGCGACTGGCAGCACTGGAGAAGCGTATCCAACAAT
>CBDTVJ010000301.1:0-5534 GCA_965363655.1 uncultured Halieaceae bacterium
GACTGGGGCCGGGTCGCATACATCACTGCATGCGACTCATTGGCGCTGCCCAACGTTCACTGGAACTGGCGTGTCAACGCGTCGCAACGCGCAGCACTTTCGGCCGTACCCTCAGCCAGCACCAGTCAGTGCGTGAAGATATTGCCCGCAGTTTTTCCGAGATTGAAATGGCGCGCCTGCTGGTACTGAAAACCTGCCACAAAATGGATGAGGTGGGCGCCAAGGCGGCGCTGGACATGATCGCCGCGAGTAAAACCAGTGTGCCTCTGATGGTGCAGAACATCATCGACCGCTGTATGCAGATGCACGGCGCGGGCGGGCTCACTGAAGATTATTGCATGGCGGAAGCCTTCAACTATGCCCGCTGGTGCCGCCAGGCCGATGGCCCGGACCAGGTGCACCAGATGGCGCTTGGCAAGCAGGTGATCAACCGCTATGCAACAGACTGAGGGTATCCGCTATAGCGCCTAAGCCATAGTGACAAGCAGCCGCCTAGGCGGCTTGTCGCTCGCTTTTGTCGCTTTTCGGCTTGGCCTTGCGTGCTGCGCCGGACTTTTTGCGGGCGGCGACGGCCTTCTTACGCGCCACCGGCTTTTTCTTCTTCACCGGTTTTTGCACATTATCGGAATGCACCCGGTGTTCACGCTGCGCTTCGCGATCCTGCCGGGTCGGCGGTGGACGCCGGCGCGACGCTCGCGGGCGATGGTACTCTGATTCGTCGGGCCGCAAATCACCCTGCTCAAAGCGATGCAGGATCTCTTCCATGGTACGGCTGATTTTAGTGCAGGTTCGAATCGCCTCTACTGTGGGGAAGGTGGACTTCTCCCCCCCTTCCATCAGCTCGATCAGGTCATTCTCTGACAGGTGGGACAATATCTTGGTCGGGTTGTACCAGCTGAAACTTGGCACGATATTGATATCACCACTGTACTCCTGGTCCATGAGGGCGTGAATACTGCTCATCAATAAATTAAAACGCGGCCAGGTTTCATTGCGTTCTTGCACCATACCGCGGTAAAAGTTGAGCAACTCCCGGCCCATTCCGATACCCAGGGCACCCAGGGCAGCTGTCAGGGCGTTGCGCTCGCCACCCTTCTTCAGGAAGGGGATAGCAATCGGGTTCACCATGCTCACAATATAATGGTTGGTGCTGTACAGGCGCTGCAGGCGTTTGGCGGGCAAGTCATCCGCGATGGAGCCATCCACCCATTTGCGCGTTGGCAGGTAGGGCTGCGGCTCACCGTGCTGGTTTTTGGCCATCAGCATCACCGGCGGGAACACCCCGGGCACCGCACAGGAAGCCATCACCGCCGCGCGCACATAAACATTAGGTGAAGTAATGGCGTTCAGCAGGCGGGACCTCTGGTGAACCTCCGCCGGAGCGACCGAAATACTGATCTGCCTGCCTGTCTTCTCATACGCTTCCTGGAAAGTCATATCGGGAATCATACGGGCAATGAGCTTCTCCAGGTCACCCACATCAATCTGTGGATTGGAGCCGAAAAACATGCGCGAAAACGTACTCGCTTCCCGCTCGGCCTCGAACACTACATTGGCTGGCTCGTAAAAGTGTTCAAGTTCCTTTTCCGTGTGGGTGCCCAACACACCTGCGACCAGTGAGCCCGCACTGGAACCGGAAATAACCCGTGGCAACATGTTCTGGTCCAACAGTGCTTTCACTACCCCGAGGTGGTAGAAACCCAGCACTCCTCCGCCGCTAAGCATAAGTGCGGAACGGCCAAAACAGACGTTGGCCCGATAAAAGAAATCCAGCTTTACCTGCACATCGATTTCGTCGTGATCCAGCTCCGCGAGAAACCGCAGTGAATCGTCCACTTCTTCAATATACTGCTCGATAAGCGTCTTGGTGCCAAACCTGGCCCGGGTGTACAGCGAGCTGCGACCAATACCACCCATATTGCCGTGGATGCCCTCGTTCAGGGTAAACAGCAGGCCGTGATAATCATGGCGTGCGCGCAGGCTGCGCAGCTTGTCGAGGCGCAAGCGGATCTGGGCATAGTCATACTGGCTGGTGTGGTCTACCGAGCGCCAGCGTTTTTGCCCGGACAACTCATCGTGCTGCTGGGCTATGGCGCTCCATTCTTCATAGGTTTCGCATTTACCCATCTGCTTTTCGAGTTTTTTCAGCTTACGTGAAGTTATCAAGGGAACACCTCTCCTGTATGAACCGGCTCAACATACTGCATATTATCAGCATAAGGCATATGGCAGGTGACTCCTAGCGCTTTGTTTTCGGTGAACACATAGCCCTTTGATCTCAGTCAAAAACTGTTCATATTTTAACCAAAATTGAGTGCAAACGATCTTTTTAGTACATATTTGCCTTCCAGGGTGCGCCGCGTTTCCAAAGTCCCTAGAATGGGTAAACTGTGGCCACCAGGCGAATGCCGGCGGTCACTGCCCAGTCATTCTGGTCGTCACCTGATTGTCGCAACCCGAATTAGAAAATAGCTAGAACAAGAGGCACCGTTTTTGCGCGCTTACCTGTATGTAGTCGTATTACTACTCCTGATCTTCGGTGGCATTGCCGGTTATCTCTACAACAAATTCTCAACGCTGGCGGGTATGGATTTCACCCCTCCTGCGGTCACCATAGCCGCAAACATGGCCAGAACAGTGAAATGGCCCTCACGCCTGGAGGCAGTAGGCACCATTCGCGCCGCCCGCGGGGTGGAACTGAGCGCCGAAACCAGTGGCGAGATTATCGCCATTGAGACCAGCTCCGGCCAGGAGGTCAAGGCGGGCCAGGCAATCCTGACTCTCAACGACAGCGTCGAGCAGGCCAGTGCCGAACGCCAGGAAGCAAACTTGAAACTTGCCCGCCTGTTATACGAGCGGGACGCCCGCCTGGTAAAACAAAAATCCATTCCACAAAGCCAGTATGATCGTTCACAGGCGGACCTCGACAGCGCCATCGCACAACTGGCCGAAACCGATGCGCGCCTGGATAACAAACGTATCGTCGCACCCTTTTCCGGCACCACCGGCATCATCAAGGTCAAGGTCGGTGACTATATAGAACCCGGCACGTCGATTACCACCCTGCAAGACCTCAGTGAACTGGAAATCGACTTCTCCGTACCCGCACGACATGTCCCTGACCTGCGCCCGGGCCTTACTATCACTGTGCGTACCGCGGCCTATCCAGACCGCGAGTTCAAGGCAACATTGCGAGCGCTTGACGCCAAGGTCGACGCCGGCACACGCAACATTATGCTGCGTGCCACAATCGACGAAAGTGAAGGCCTGCTGCCCGGCATGTTCGCGCAACTGGTCATCGATCTGGATAAACCGGTTCGTGTGGTGACGGTACCGGAAACCGCTGTCTCCTATTCCCTGCATGGCAATACGGTGTATGTCATTACACCGGTGACCGGCGGCCTGCAGGTGCAACCGCTGATTGTTGAGACCGGCGCCACCCGCGACGGGCAAATCGTCATTTCCGACGGACTGCTGGGCGGAGAGCGTGTGGTCACTGCGGGCCAGAACAAGCTGTATCGAGATGCCCGGGTCAAAATTGACCCTGAGGTAAGGTTCTAGTCCCCATGGCCTTCACCGACACCTTCATCAAGCGGCCTGTGCTGGCCATCGTGGTCAGCAGCCTGCTACTGCTACTGGGCGGAGCCTCCCTGGCCCGGGTAAACCTGCGCGAATTCCCCGAACTCGAACGCAGTGTCATCTACGTGGAAACCGTCTACCGCGGTGCCAGTGCTCGCACCATGCAGGGTTTTGTCACCACCCCCTTGCAAATCAGTATCGCCGGTGCACGGGGCATCGAATACATGACCTCCAGTAGTGATCCCAGCCACTCCGAGATCGAAGTGCATGTAAGGCTGGGGGAAAACAGTAGTGACGTATTGTCGGAGGTTATCGCCAAGGTTAACGAAGCGCGGGGTAACCTGCCGCGCGATATCGATGAACCGGTCGTTACCTCCGCCACCGGTGGCGACGCCATGATGTACCTCGCTTTCTATAGCGAACAGATGTCGCCGTACCAGATTACGGACTACCTGGTGCGCAACGTGCAACCGGAACTGGCCACCCTGGAGGGGGTGGGCAAGGCCAGGATCTTCGGGCGCTACCTGGCTATGCGCGTGTGGCTGGACCCGGTGCGTATGGCAGCTTTCGGTGTCACTGCCAGTGACGTTAACGCCGCCATACAACGGGACAATTACATCTCCACCTCCGGTTCAACCGAAGGTGCACTGGTACAGGCGACGGTTGACGCCCGCACCGACATGCAAACAGTAGAAGAATTCGAGGAAATGGTGGTGCGCCAGGTGGGCGAGGAGCGAGTGCTACTGGGAGATGTCGCCGAGGTGGAATTGTCAGCAGAGACCACCCAACTGAGAACCCAGTCCAGTGGTCGCGACGCCGTGTTCATGTCCATCGCCCAAACCCCTGACGCCAACCCGCTGGATGTTTCCCACGAGGTACACGCCGCCCTGCCGCGCATCAGGGACAACCTGCCGGCTGACATGGAGCTATTCCTGGACTGGGATGGCAGCGTCGTCATCGACGAAGCCCTGAAGGAAGTTTTGATCACCCTGCTGGAAGCAGCACTGATCGTGATCCTGGTGATCTACCTGTTCCTGGGTTCCTTCCGAGTGGTGCTGATCCCCCTGGTTGCGATCCCACTGTCGTTGATTGGCGTGGTGTTCCTCATCCTGGCAATGGGCTTTTCGCTCAACCTGCTAACCCTGCTGGCTATGGTCGTCGCCATCGGGCTGGTGGTCGACGATGCCATTGTGGTAGTGGAAAACGTGCACCGGCACATTGAGTTGGGCGCCACGCCACTGGAAGCTTCGATAATCGGCGCGCGGGAAGTTGCCCTGCCGGTACTCGCCATGACCCTGACCCTGGCCGCGGTCTATGCCCCCATCAGTTTCATTGGCGGTTTGACGGGCGCGCTGTTCAGTGAATTCGCCCTGACCCTGGCTGGCGCGGTACTGGTTTCAGGCGTGGTGGCCCTGACCCTGAGCCCCATGATGTGTTCCCGCGTACTCAAGGACCGCGACCACCAGGGGCGTTTCGCCAACTGGCTGGATCAACGCTTCGAGTGGCTCAATACACGCTACCGCCTCATGCTTGCCTCCTGCCTGGACAACCGGGGGGCGATAGTTCTGTTCGCTGTGGTTATCCTGGCGAGCCTGCCGGCACTGTTCATGCTGGCCCAGGAGGAACTCGCGCCGGAAGAGGACACCGGGGGCATCTACGTTACCGGCATGGCGCCGCGCTACGCCAACATCGAGTACATTGATTACTTCCTCAGCGAAGTAGTGGAAATCTGGAAAGAAATCCCCGAATTCAGCCACTCCTGGCAGGTTATGTTTCCCTCCTCCAATTTCGGCGGCATTACATTGCACCCCTGGTCGGAGCGCGAGCGCACCCAGCAGGAAGTACATGCGGAGTTCCAGCAAAAGTTGGGAGACGTCTCCGGCATGCAAGTATTCTCTTTCGGCACCCCACCACTGCCTGGATCGGATGCCGGCCTGCCCGTCAGCTTCGTGGTT